>JAACDS010000223.1 GCA_009936895.1 Pseudomonadota bacterium | reverse complement strand
TGCATCATGGGCGCTGGAAATGGCGCGCAGACGAACAGATCCAAGGACTCAAAGGCCTGGTTCTGCAAATGCACAGTCCAGGTATCGATATCAATCTCCGGTCCGGGCGAAAATGCCGTGAACTGGGTGCCGTTAGGGTCCGTAATGATATTGGCCTTGGCGCAGTGGGCGCCCTTGACGGTCAAGATGCCGTCTAACTGATGGCCCAGATGCTGGGCGTAGCGACGAAAGTCTTCACTGCCGGCGGCAGACAAGAGAAGGTACGGTGTCTTCAGCAAGCTCAAGCCGTAGGCGATGTTGCCAGCACAGCCTCCAAAGAATTCCTGCTGACCGGTCACCTTGCAGTTTAGGCCTGGCCCGCGGTCGTCAAAGACCTTATCGGTTTTGCCGATAAGGTCATAGGCCACTGCGCCCATCACCGCGATACGACGATTATTCGTGGAGTTAATGCGAAGAGCCTCCCAGCAAGCGCAGGGCAGAGCGGAATGCTGCCCTCACACGTAATTTGAATTCCAGTTCCCGATTTTCCTCCAGTTCATGAAGGAAGAGCCCAACTTTCGGGTAGCTAGCAAGCTTACGACGCAAGGTAGGCGATGCCGATGACAGACAAATAACTGCGATACCGAAAAATACGAAACCGGGCATCAGAGGAACAGCTAAACCGACAAAGCCAAGGATAATGCATAAGCCGCCGATTCCGACGAGCAGTACTCTGACAGTAAACGACACGAATTTAGACTTCCGGTTATGTAAGAATGACCAGCAGCGATGGTGGCAAACACCGCACAAACTTTCCACTGATATTGAGCAAGGGCGTCAACGGACCGCCTGGCAAACGAGGTCTTCATGCTGGAAATCGAAATTTTCTCTGATGCGATTTGTCCCTGGTGCTTTATTGGTAAGCGCCGGCTCGAGAAAGCCATAGAAAGCTCGGGTGCAGAGAATGGATTTGACCCTGAGATACGCCTGCGCTGGCGGCCCTACCTGTTGTATCCCAATCTACCGATTGAGGGTATTGATCGAAACGAAATGCTGCGCCGGCGCTACGGTCCCCGCGGCGATAAGGGCCGGGTGCCAGCGGCAATTTTGGCTGAAGCGGCTGCCGAGAACATTGAGCTGCGGTATGACCTGATCGATCAAACACCCAATACCCGCGCCGCCCACCGCTTAGTGGAATGGGTCTATGAGGAAAGCGGTTGGCAAGCCCAACACGCCTTGGTGGAAACGCTTTTTCAGGCCTATTTTTGCCTCGGGCAGGACGTGGGAGATACCACGGTATTGTATGAGTTGGCCAAACCATTCGGGTTAACCCAGTCCGAGAAGGATGAGGTGTTAGCCGGCGAGGGCCGTCTGGGAGCGGCACTGGATGCCGAACTGGATACCCAGCTCGAGCGCGGTTTGGATCTGGGGGTTTCTGGTGTACCGGGGTACGTAATGGGCGGGGGCTATTTGCTGCCCGGTGCGCAAAGTGTCGACACCATGCAGGCCATTGTCCAGCGGGCTAAAACTAAATTTTCTTCTGCTTAGCGAGCGCCTCTAGTCGGTGGCCGCCTACTGAGGTCCTCGCGCACAGGCGTGCTAATCCATCGTGTGGGCCGGAATAGCCTCGCTGTCTACCTTGCCTACAATTTTTGCCGGCACGCCAGCAACGGTAACGTTGGCGGGTACGTTTTCCAGAACCACGCTGCCGGCACCGACCTTGGCGTTCGCGCCGATTTCAATGTTGCCAATGACTTTGCAGCCAGCACAGAGCAGTACACCCTTGCGAATTTTGGGGTGTCGGTCGCCGCTGCTTTTACCTGTGCCGCCGAGGGTGACCGAATGCAGTACCGATACATCGTCCTCTACCACCGCCGTTTCACCGATCACGATGCCGGTGGCGTGATCAAACATAATGCCGCTGCCGATGCGGGCTGCCGGGTGAATATCCACACCCAAAGTCACGCTGATCTGATTTTGGAAGAACTGAGCCAGAGTGTGACGATCTTGGTACCACAGCCAGTTGGCGATGCGGTGCGCCTGCAAGGCGTGGTAGCCCTTAAGAAACAAAAAAGCGCTGGATAGGTCGCGGCAGGCCGGGTCCCGTGTGTAATTGGCAATGATGTCGATTTCAGCGGCGCTGAGTATGTCTTTATGGGCATCAGCGGCTTCGGCGATCACGTCTCGAATCAGCATCGTCGGCAGCATGGGGTTGTCCAGCTTACTGGCAAGACGAAAGCTCAGCGCATCGGCAAACGACTTGTGGTTTAGGATCGTTGCGTGGAAATAACTGCCTAAAATTGGCTCTTCCTTAGCCTTGCGCTGCGCCTCTTCTCGCATCACAGGCCACAGGTCATCTAAGCTGTGTAGCTGTGACAGGGAGTCGGAATGCTGGTCTTGCATGACCTCTAAAAAGCGGTTTTGCAGGGTATTGGGTGTCGCTTCTGCCGACATGGTGTTTTCCTGAATTGGTCGCCACGATGCAGTGTAGGCGAATTTACGGGTATTCGATGGCTCGGAGACTAGCAGCCCCGAGCTGTGCAAGTGAAGTACAAACCGCATAGAGGATTGTTCCAACGCCTCTGACTGTGTAGGGTCGCGCAAATACCACAGGTGTCACCTGGTCGTTCACAAAAGGAAGTCGAAACGCTTTGAATCAGTCTTTCACAACCGTCGCCATCGTTGCGCGTCGCCAGACCGATGCCATCGAGGCCAGTATCAATGCGGTAGAATCCGTTTTACATCAGCACAGGGTCAAAGTCCTCTTTGGATCCCAAACCCTTGCCGCGCTGCCAAGCGCAAACGGCAACGCTCGCGAGAGTGTGGCTGAGGAGGACATGGGTAGCGCCGCAGATCTCGTTGTTGTGGTCGGTGGTGATGGCAGCCTGTTGGGTTTTGGTCGCGAGATGGCCGCCTCAGGCGTGCCCGTGGTTGGTGTGAATCGAGGTGGATTGGGCTTTCTTGCGGCGATTTCTCCGGATCAGATCGACACAAAGTTCACCGAAATTCTCGACGGGCAGTTCACGACAGAAGAACATTTTTTGTTGCAGGCCTCCATCTTACGAGACGGCGAAGTGATCGCCCAGCAAAGCGCGCTCAATGACGTGGTCGTCAGCCCTGGTGGCGTCATGGGCATGATGGAGTTCTCGCTGTGGCTGGACGATGAATTTGTCTACGATCAGCGTTCTGACGGGCTGATTGTGGCCAGTCCCACCGGTTCGACAGCCTACGCGCTGTCTGCGGGTGGTCCGATCATGCATCCGGGATTGGATGCCATCGTCGTGGTGCCCATGTTTCCCCATACGCTTACGTCCCGGCCCTTGGTTGTTCCCGGCAACAATGTCCTGCGACTGCGCTTGCAAAACAGTTCGAGCGCCTCGCCGCAGATCAGCTGTGATTCTCAAGTGCAAATCAAATTCCAAGCAGGGGATGAGATTCAAATTCGCAAACACCCCAATGCGCTAACCTTGCTGTGTCCGTCTGATCACAGTTTTTACGAGGCCTGTCGATCGAAACTCGACTGGGCCAGTCGGCTGGGCGGCCAAAAGCTCAGCTAGCGGGCAAATCTTCCGGTCGGTCGATGTCTCGCACAAGGCCAGGATCCATCAGCTCAACGTCCTGAATGTGCTCGGGGTTTGCCCGTAGCACCGAGCGAGCCCCCTGATCGCCGGTCAGTGCCCGAAGATCGCCAAAACGGGATCGGTGAAAACCCATGGGGTGGCCGTGAGGCGCGGTTTGATCCGCCTGATCCATCCGCCTCAGAACGGGGCGAATAATCTTTTGCGCAGAGTCTGTGGCTCGTGCTTGCAGGAGGTGTAGCGTATCCGTCGCGATAAAGGGCATGTCCAATAGCCCCACAAAGGCCCAATCCCACGAAACATCAGTGAAGCCTGCCGCCAGCGTATGCCCCATGCCCAAGTGTGCCTGATCGGTCGGTATGACCTCTCCAAACCGCTCCAACCGCTCAATGAGGGCAATGTCTTCAGAACGCAGAACGATCCGTACAGCCTTGAAAGCGTTTGCGTAGGCGGCTGCCGTGGTCTCGGCGACGGTTTGATTACCCAGCGGAGCGAGGCGTTTGTCACTGCCAAAGCGGCGGCCAAAACCGGCGCCCAAAAGCACAGCGCCGATTTGTGGGGAGGGCTTGGTCACGTGCTAGGCGATTGCGGCAACGTGGTCGCGGGCCGCTGTTGCACGATGTTTTCGCACCGCGGTGATTTCGGCCAAAATCGCGATGGCAATTTCCGGCGGTGTTTTGCTGCCGATGGGCAGGCCAATGGGGGCGTGCAAGCGGTCGATATCCGCAGGATTCAGGTCCAGGGCCAAGAGCCGTTCGCGACGGCTGGCAGACGATCGGGTGGACCCCATGGCGCCGATGTAAAACGCCTCGGTCTCTAGAGCTTCCATCAGGCCCATATCATCAATGCGCGGATCGTGGGTGAGAGCCACGATGGCCGTGGCCGGGTCATTGGCGTATTCGCGCACCGCATCATCCGGCATGTCTGCCACCTTGCGTACACCCGCCACGCTGAATTGGTCCAACAGCTCCTGTCGGGGATCGCAAATGGTGATTTCGTAGTCTAGGCTCAGGGCCATTTGGGCCAAGTACGCACTGACCATGCCAGATCCGATAACGAACAGCTGATGGGCGGGGCCGTAGGTATGTTCGAGCACCTGATTCTGCTCGTCCCACGCCAGGGGCGCAGCACTGCATGGGGCCACGATGGCCGTACGGCCATGCTTGAGATCAACCACTCGCTTGGCGCAGCGGCGTTCGGCAAGTGCGGTCGTAAGCTGGGCAAAGTGCGTCTGCGTGTCGACGGTTGGGTGTAGGGGTTCCACAACAATGTAAAGGTGTCCACCGCAGGGTAGGCCCAGCTTTTCGGTTTCTTCAGCGGTAATCCCGTACTGAAAAAATTGCGGGCCATCGGCGGCGAGCTCGCCCGCGGTCAGTTTCTCGAGCAAATCATCTTCCACACAGCCACCGGACAAGGATCCAATCACGGTCCCTTCGGTGTTACAGGTGAGCAGAGAGCCGACGGGGCGGGGTGATGAACCCCACGTCTGCACAACCGTCGCTAACCAGCATGACAGACCGCTTTGCAGCCATGAATTGATCTGATTGAGAACTTCCTTGTCTACGGCTTGGAGCATGTCAGACGCCTTCTCTGCAACTTCAAAACAAGAACCCTAGCGTGTTGTCCGTTGAGGTGCCAGCAGTGAAGCCTTCGGCGAGTGACAGACTTGGGTACTAAATCCGTGAACTCCTGCACATAGAAGCGGACAGCGGGTGGTTATGATCACGGCAAGGGAAATGGACGAAAAGGCGAATCAGGGGGGTTGAGAAATGGATGCATGAACCGTAGGACTGCGCTTGGTCGAACTCACGACCGCGGGCCAAGACGCAACAGCGTTAGACGAGCTGTACGCTGATAGCGCGGTTAGTGTCGAAGTCATGAGCGACCCGGTCGCGGAACCCCAGCGTTGGGAGGGCATACGGGCCGTGCGGGAAAAACACGAATGGTGGGAAAACGTCGCCACGGTTCACCAGGTTGATGTTGAAGGCCCCTTTGCCGGCAACGGTGACGATCACTTCGTAGTGCGCTTCGCCATGGATGTGACCTTGGATGGCCAGCGTAACCAAATGGCCGAAGTGGG
>JAACDS010000020.1 GCA_009936895.1 Pseudomonadota bacterium | reverse complement strand
TTTCACCCATCGGGATACCGCAGCAAGCCTTGGAGAATCTTTCAGCTCAGCGGTTTTGGAAAACCCGAAGACGAGAATGAGCGCATCAAGTTTCTGCTGAAAAATGGCGAGACGGGATTCATCATGGAGCATGATCGCAACACCGCCGATCACTGCTACAACGTCGACCATCCAGAAGTTGTCGCTCGGCGCGAGGATGTTGGATTAACCGGCGCCGTTATGCAAAGTGTTCGCGATACGGCTATCTGCATGGATGGCTTGCCTGTGGACAGCAGCTTTGGCCACGCAGGGGGTGCCGTTGTTCAACACGCACCCTTCGCCCTCGCCGCCTACTGGACCGTTGCCAAGCAGCGAGGATTTGACCTTGCGAAGTTACCCGGCACAGGCCAGAGCGACTTCAACCTGACGTACTTGGGATGTGTGACCAAAGAGCAGATCCCTACTCAGCCAGGCCTCCGATTCAATGCCGACATCATCGAGTTCTGCGATCGCTACTTGCCGTATTGGGTGCCAGTCTCAATAGCCGGCTATAACGCAGCAGACACTGGTCTCAGCCCGGATCAGGAACTGGGCGTACTGTTCGCCAATGCCGTTGAGTATCTTGATGAAATCAAGAGAAGAGGGAGCGTTGATTTGGCCAAAGCCGCCAGGGCCTGCGGTGGCGTTAGCTTCAGAGCCTCGATCGAATTCATTGAGGAAGCCTGCAAAATGAGGGCGGCCAGACTGATGTGGTCTGACCTCCTGCGAGAGCGCTACGGCATCAGTGACCCCAAAGTGGCCAATCTGCGCATCCACTGCGTTACAGCGGGGTCGAAAATGACCTACCAACAGTCGCTCAACAATATTGTCAGAGGCACCTTGATGGCCCTTGGTGCGGTTTTCGGGGGAGTACAGTCACTTGGCGTCTCGGGTTATGACGAAGCTCTGTCGATTCCCTCTGAACATGCACATCAAATGTCGGTGAGGATTCAGCAGATCCTTCAAGAAGAAACGGGAATAGCCAACGTTACGGACCCGTTGGGCGGTTCGTACTATGTCGAAACACTCACTGCTCAGTTAGCTGAGAAGGCTTGGGAGTTTTTTGAAGAAATTCAGAACCAAGGCGGCTATCTGGCTACTTTAGATTCAGGATGGCTGCACGCACGCGCAGCAGAGAATCAATATCAAGAGTTCATGGACATGGAAAACGGAGACCAACAGGTTATCGGCGTAAATTGCTTCCGGGACGATGAATCACCCTTCGAGGTTGATGGATTCATGGGAACTGATGACGCCTTTGATGTGGCAACAGCGCGTCTTCAAGACGTTCTCAGAACCCGCCATGAAAAGGCTGCAACCGCAGCCCTGAAGCAGCTCGAGGCTGATTGCCGCAGTGATACAAATATCATGCCCGCAATGATGGAAGCGATGTCGGCAGAGGTGACACTGGGCGAAATCGGTAATGTGTACAGAGAAGTTTTTGGAAACTGGAATACGCCGATACAGACGTGATGTGGCGCCGGGGAGACTAGAGTGCAAAAGCGAATACTGATGGCCAAAACGGGCCTCGACGGCCACTGGCGCGGCCCCACTATCGTTGCCAGAGCGCTTCGTGATGCAGGCTTTGAAGTGATTATGATTGGTATGGCCAACACAGACGATATCGTTACATCGGCGGTAGATGAAGACGTTGACCTGGTGGGCCTTAATATCGGCGGTCATATTGATGTGGCGATCAGGGCGATAGAAAGCGTGCAAAGTGCACGCCCAAAGCTACCGATATTCGCTGGCGGCACGATTACACCCCGTGCCGCCAAGCAACTCGAGGCCTTAGGAGTAGAGGTTTACCCGCCCGGGTCTCAATTAACGGATATCGTGGACGCCGCCGAGCGTCTTACCGGCATTAAATAAGAACTGTGAGCGAGGCAGCGACGCAGGCGTTACTCGCATCCGCTTTACAGGGAGATCGCTCTAGTCTAGCCCGTCTTCTCAGCCATATAGAGCGAGATCCGAGCGCGGAAACTGAGATACGTGCGACCTTGGCCGGCACGGAGACCGAATCGGTTGTCATAGGGGTAACTGGACCGCCGGGTGCAGGAAAGTCTTCTCTCATTAGCGCACTGCTCACTCATACCACCAAATCCTTTGACAGAACCGCGGTGCTCGCCGTAGACCCCTCATCGCCCTTCTCTGGCGGCGCATTGCTCGGTGATCGTGTCCGCATGCAGCACCACGGTTTAGGCGATCGGGTACTCATCCGCTCAATGGCATCAAAAGGCGAGAGCGGCGGGCTGGCACGAGCCGCATCAACGGCGATTCAGTTGCTCGAGGCCTGTGGTTGGCCGCTAATACTAGTGGAAACATTAGGCATTGGTCAGGTAGAACTGGACGTGATGGATTTAGCGACGGTGGTAGCTGTGGTGCTAAATCCTGGTTGGGGAGATACCTTTCAAGCAAACAAAGCTGGCCTCACGGAAGCTGGTGATGTCTTCGTTATCAACAAAGCCGACAAAGACGGTGTTCAACAGACCCGTGCCGACCTGCAAGATTCTCTATCGTTATTGCAGTCTCCAGTGCCAATCCAGATTTTCGATACCGTAGCGGTC
>JAACDS010000222.1 GCA_009936895.1 Pseudomonadota bacterium | reverse complement strand
GAGTGTCTATTTGCAGTGCTCGATTGGCAGGTATGCTACTGACGCGTTGGGTATAAACATCTACATTCCCTTGCAGATCGGTCAAACGAATTCGCAGAGTGACACCCTGTAATGTCCGCGGCGCCGTATTCGATACCTCCACCAAAACTGTGCCGCTTGACCCAGCGCCCCAGCGTAGGTTGATCAAGCTTTGTGGCTCCTCTTTGCTGCGCAAGGAGACCAAGGACGTGAGTGCGGTTTGACCGGTTGCCCCGGTATCTGCGGCGGCCTTAGCGTAGAGGTTCTGCGCTTCCTCCAAGTTGCCCTCCCGCTCAGCGATTGCTCCGAGTGCGTTATAGGCTTGGGCGGTCTCTAACAGCTGTAAACTTCGATTCAATTGGCTTTTGGCCTTGGCAATACGGCCGCGTTTTTCGTTGAGAATACCGCTGCGCAGATGAGCATAGAAAAAGTCAGGATTTAAACGGATGGCTTGATCGTATGCAGTCTCCGCTGCTGTAAAAGCCTGTTCCTCAGCGTCTAAATCGCCCAGCAAGGCAAAAAACTGACCTTCCCTTGGCTCCAGGTCGATGGCGCGTTCCACCATTCGTCTGGCGGCCTTAAACCGGTTGTCGGCGACTGCTTGTCGAGCCTCGTCGTAGGCTTCATAAGCCGGCTGGGTTTCGATCAAACGCTGCATGACCTGGCGATACCGGCTGCGGCCTTCAACGCCACCAGCGGGCAGCGTGTTGGCATGAGCTCGATTCGCAACCAACCGCTCTTGAGAGGGGGGATGGCTGGCAAACAGGCCGCGGAGAAAATCCGGCTGTTTGTTGTCTTTCAGCTCAACGAAAGTTTGTTGCAGTTCTACCGCGCCATTGGGGTTATAGCCTGCGCGACTCATATAGTTCATACCGTAAAGATCCGATTCACGCTCGGCGTTACGTCCGTACTTGGAGTTAATCAGGGCAGCGCCCGCGCCGGCACCGATTGCCGCAACCTCACCATAGTCGCTATCGGCGGTGGCAACGCCGGTAACCAACACCGCCGCTTGCAGTAGAGCGCCCCGCTGAACGGATTGAGCACTGTGTTTGGCGGCTGCGTGAACGATCTCGTGACCCAGAACCGCTGCCAGTTCCGCCTCGCTGTCCAAGGCAGTAAGTAGGCCTCGGTTGATTGCGATCTTGCCGCCGGGCAGCGCCCAAGCGTTGGGTGTGGAATTGTTGATGACGACAAATTCGTAGGGCAGCGATCGATCGCTGACTGCGGCAAGCTTAGCCCCGACCTCTTGCACATAGGCCTGAACCTCAGGATCAGCCACGTAGTCACCGCCTTGGCTTTGGCGCGCTGGCAGATACTGCCGAGCTCCAGTCTTCAGTTCCCAATTTTCGGAAACCAGACTGAGCTCACTCTTGCCCGTGACGGGGTTGGTAGCGCAGCCCGAGATGCCCGTGATCCCGACCGCAACGGCCAATAATCCGATGTTGGAAAGATTGCCAATCGTTTTTCTACGCGGCGACCTAACCGTCTTATGTATTCCTAGCAGAGTTTTAAGCATGGCTTTTTTCCTGTTAACCGCTGTAGCGTCCATAGCGGTTGCGTATTTGTCTGGCCTCGCCTTCCTTGCCCTGTGCCTCGTAAACATTCGCCAATTGAAGCCAAGCAGCGGAGCGTTTGTTGGTCTCGCTGCCAGCCAGCGCGATGGCTTTGCGTGCATGTTGGAACGCGGTCCGCGAATCCCCTTGGCCAAGGTGAGCTTGGCTTAGGCGTATCCACAACAGCGCCTCGCGCGGTTCGATTCGCACTGCCCGCTCCAGTAGCAGCACAGCGGTGGCAGGCTGGTTTGAGGCTAGAGCGGTGTTTGCGCGAGCCAGCAGTGTTTGTGCGCCGCTGTTTTGCGGCGGGGCAATGGCCGGTGCCTTAGGCCTTGCCTTGCTTTCGCGCGTTTCCGGCAGTGGTCGGTTGGACTGGCCTGACGACTTCTGATCCTGTTTCGATGCCCCTGGCCGGGACGTTTGGTCTGTAGTACTCGCGCAACCGACGATCACAAAAACCATGAGCATGTTCGCCAGCAGGTTTTTCGAACGCTTCAGTACCGGGCTGACATCGCACTGCGTCAATGAATTCATAGTCGTTCTCTACATTCTTCGACAGGTTATTACTGACCAAAAATGGCGCGGAGGCGTTTGCCGAAGCTTGTTTTGATGCCGCAACCGGGTTTGGTTTGCAAAGTATCCGGCCGGCGAATCGGTAGTACAACCACATCGGCGCAATTTGCTGTGGCTTGCAGCCCGGTATCGTACTCGATTGCGATCAAGTTCTCGTTAATCGGTGGTGGTATTGGGTCTGGGCCTTCGGTTCGAGTCATCGTGTTCCAAATACGTAAGGCGCCAGAAGAGCCCGTTAACTCGGTGGGTTTGTTGTCATCACGGCCGACCCAGACGATGCTGAGCCGGCTGTTATCAAAGCCTGCGAACCAACTGTCTCGGTTGTCATTGGAAGTGCCGGTTTTGCCTGCAACGCCCTGTTGGGCAAAGGGCGAACTGCGACCTGTGCCTCGCCTCATCACGACTTCCAGACCGCTGTTGAGACTCGCTGCAGTGTCAACGTCGATGGTTTGGGTGACATCAAACGGGTGGTGGGACAACGGGATGCCCTGTTCATCGAGAACCGCAATAACGCTCTTGGGCGTTGTGCGAAAACCGCCGCTGGCGAAATTGCCATAAAGCTCCGCCAGTTGCAGCGGCGACATGGCTTCGGCCCCTAGAAAAAAAGAGGGGTAACGGTTCTTTGGCGCGTAGCCCACCAGATCGGCAAAGCGTCCTTGGATGGTGTTCAAACCGACTCGGTTGCCGAGGTCGACGGTGGCCAGATTCAGTGACAGGGCAAGTGCCTTGATGATGGGTAGTTCACCCCGCGTTTTACCGTCGTAGTTTCTGGGGCTCCAAGTCTCTCCGTTGGGTGGCGTAATCGTGATGGCTTGATCGTTAACCAAGCTGGACCACTCGTAGTCATTTTCCAGCGCGCTGAGGACGATGAGGGGTTTGATAACCGAGCCAACAGGGCGACGTGCGTTGATGGCGCGATTGAATCCGTCTACCCGGCCTTGCCGCCCGCCAACCAAGGCCAATACCTCACCCGTTTGGGTATCTGTGACCACGGCGGATGCCTGCAGGCTGCCGGGTTCGTAGTTGCGCTCCTTTTCGATGGCCTGAAGTGTGGTGCTGACTGCCTGCTGGGCGTTTGTCTGCTCTCTTGGCTTCAGGGTGGTAAAAATGCGCAGGCCTTGGGTGCGCAGATCGCTGGCTGAATAGCGTTCGCTGAGTTCTGCTCGCACCAAATCCATAAAAGCCGGGTAATAGGCTCCGCCACTGTTCGGGCTGGAGACGACGCCCAAGGGTTGCCCGATGGCGTCCTGATGCCGGGCATTGCTGATCAGTCCGTCTGCAAGAAACGTATCTAAGATGCGGTTCCGCCTGCGCAGGGTGCGCTCCGGATGCCGAAAGGGGTTGTAGTAAGAAGGACCGCGAATAATGCTGATCAGGGCCGCAATCTGATTGGGCGGCAGTTCGTTGAGGGGTTTGTTGAAATAGTACTGCGCACCCAGACCAAAGCCGTGAATGGCGCGCGCGCCGTTTTGACCGAGAAAAATTTCGTTGATGTAGGCGGTGAGAATATCCTCCTTGGTGAAACGCAGTTCTAGGATAATCGACATCGCGAGTTCGCGAAGTTTACGTTCGATAGTTCGCTCGTTGGTGAGAAAGTAACTTTTGACCAGCTGCTGGGTGAGGGTGCTGCCCCCTTGCTGAGCTTCGCCGCTGCGCAGGTTGACTAAGGCTGCCCGCGCGATACCGGTCAAACTGAAGCCCTGATGCGCATCGAATTCACGATCTTCCACGGCCTTCAATCCCTCGGCCAGCAAATCCGGCACCTGATCCGGTGTCAGTATCAGGCGATCTTCGCCGTGGGAAGGGAAAAAGCTGCCAATAACCGCCGGCTCTAGCCGCACCAGATCCAATTTCCGATCGCCGTAGAGAATGCGCTGCAGACGATTGCCCACAAACATCACGGTGATGCGCATGGATGGCCGAACCGCGTCCATGTAGGCAAACGACCTCAGGTGCAGCTTCACGCCACCGGGTATGGGCAGATAACTGCCCGGGGCCGATAGATCCTTGGTTTTGCGATACCCCAGACGGACGAGTTCGCCCTGCAGTTGACTGTTGGTTAAACGCTTGCCCGCATAGAGCTCCATGGGCTGGGCATACACCTGGGCGGGAACAGACCAACGTCGCCCTTCAAATGTTTTGCTGATGCTGCGATCCAGATAGTAGAGATAGCCAGTGCACACCAAAACCGCAATCAGCGTGATCCACAAAGTCACCTTGAGCATCAAACCAAGTACCCAGCGACGGGCGCGCGCGAACCAACTCGCCTTTGGCGGTTTTCTCTTGGTCGATGAAGCCGAACGAGTACGACTGGATTGTGGTTTTTTGGGCATGAAAAACGGTTCTGTGCTGTTGAGATCCTAGGGAAGAGAGTGGCGAAGATTCGCCGACCTCGTCAACGTTTTTTGTCGGTATCGAGTTTTGGCTCGAAAACTCAGCGTTTATACCGCTTAAATATACCGTTGGTCGGCTGGATGAGCCGTTGAGTGAATCTTGTCTGGCGGAATGCGCGGACATTGTCATCGTTAGCTCTTCGCGGGAGGTTTGAGTCTGGGTCATGTGTAGAGGAAATGCGTTCGCCGGCCGTTTTATGAGGATCGGATGTGGAGTGATCTTGGGTCTTGTGACGCCGTTAAGCACTGAATTGATGGCAGCCGGTTTGTCTTACCGTTACGTAGAAGTCAACGGTATTGTGGGTGAAAGCGGAGGTGAAGACTCGATTGGCCTTAGCTTTGAAGGCAGTTACGACCTTGGTGATGTTTTCTATGTAACGTCGGGTTTAAGGCTGACCGATGTGGATACCGAACCGGAATCGGATGGTGAGTTTTACCGTCTCGGGGTTGGTGTGCGTGGGGCTGTAACCGACAGCATGGATGCGCTGTTAGGCGTCCATTACGGTCGTTTGGATGTCTCCGCGCCCGCAGCTGGGGCTGGAACCCATAATGTGCTCGATGAGACCGGTGCCCTGATCGATCTTGGCATACGGGGGCGAGTCGGGACTGCCGTGGAATATTCGCTGCTCGCCACCTTTGTTGACTGGGCCGATCGAGGCTGGGGCTATCGGGCCGGTGGACGTTATCATCTCGGGCGATCGCGTTATTCCATTGGTTTCCATTACGCCCGATTTGAAAGCGAATGGGATCAGCTGGAATTCGGTGTGCGATATCAGTTTGATTGATACCATCAAATTTTCCGATAGGAAAAAGGGGCTTTTGCCACTTTTTTGCGGAAATTTGAGGCTTTCCTCAATGCTCACTGGACAACGGCATGTAAGCATCCTAAGGTTCTCCGGCCTAAGGGGTGGCGTCAGCCTGAGATAACGCCGTTGATGTAACGGTGTTAGACCCTTTGAACCTGATCCGGTTTGTACCGGCGTAGGAATAGGAACGCGTTTTTCGCAATCTGCGAAGGTCATAACGCCACCCGCCTTGGGCACCCATTAATGTTGGAGCCCAACCATGTTGCAGCCTGCCGCTGTGTTCTCTTTCTCTACCTATGTGCCTTCGCGTCTGCGACGGCTCTGTGCCGGTCTGTTGCTCACTGGAGTGACCGCCGCAACACAGGCATCGGATGCGGTTGAAGAGGTGGTCGTAACAGCAGAATTTCGCCCGGTAACAGCGGCGGAGGTTCCCGGCAGTGTGTCGGTACTGAATCCTGATGCCAACGGCGATCTGATCAATCACCTAGACGAGCTGTTGTCTCGTGCGGCCAATGTCAATCTGACCAGTGGCGCGTCCCGAGCCCGATTCATTCAAATCAGAGGCATCGGTGAACGCAGCCAGTTCGTGGAGCCGTTGAATCCATCTGTGGGCTTGCTGGTGGATGGTGTTGACCTGAGTGGCTTGGGTGGTGCGGCGACGCTGTTCGATGTGCAGCAGGTCGAAGTGCTGCGTGGTCCGCAGGGCACGCTCTACGGAGCCAACGCGCTTGCCGGATTGATTAATGTGGTGACGCCGGATGCCACCGAGGATTGGTCGGGCGTTCTGCAGATCGATGGCGGCAATTATGGCGCTCGCGGTGTCGGTGCTGTGCTCAGTGGCGCGGTGACCGGTGAGGTCGGTTTTCGCATCAGCGCACGTCATTACCAAGACGATGGTTTTATCGACAACATCTATCTGAACCGCGACGACACCAATGCCCGCGATGAACGTAGCCTGCGCGCCAAGCTGCAGGGCACGTTTGATGAGGGAACCTGGCAGTTGGCCGTGGGCAGTGTGGATGTGGACAACGGTTATGATGCCTTTTCCCTGGACAACGACCGCAACACCCGCTCGGATCAGCCCGGACGCGATGCCCAAGAAACCTCTTACGTGGCCTTTAATGCCCGTCGTGCTTTGAGTGACGGGGTTGTCGGTGAAGTTGCCCTAGGCTGGGTGGACAGTGATATCGCCTACGGCTACGACGAAGATTGGACCTTTGAGGGTTTTCATCCCTTCGGCTACAGCTCTACAGATTTGTATTTGCGCGACGTAGAGACCCGTACCGCTGACGTGCGCCTGCTGTCGGCTCCCAAACGCGGCCTGTTCGACGGCAAAGTCGATTGGGTGCTCGGATTGTTTGTATTGAATAAAGAAGTGGACTTCACGCGGGACTACACCTATGCCGGTGGTTTGTTTAGCAGTGATTATGGGGCAGATCGGGTGGCCCTCTACGGTGAGCTGGCAACGGATCTGACCTCGTCTTGGCGCGTCAGCCTCGGCCTGCGCGCGGAGCAACACGAGTCCGATTATGAGGATTCTGCCGATGTGCAGTTCGCGCCAGACGATGACATGACGGGCGGTCGGCTGTTGCTGGAGCGTACCTTAGCCTCAGGTCACCTATTCTACGCGAGTGTGACTCGCGGCTATAAGGCGGGTGGCTTTAATACCGACGGATCGTTGGATGCGGACCTGCGACTGTTTGATCCTGAAACGCTCTGGAATATGGAGTTAGGGTTTAAGGGCAGTTTGATGGGTGACCGTTTAGTATTGTCGGCAGCTCTGTTTCGTATGCAGCGTCGTGACGTGCAGATAGCGACCTCGATAACACGGGTACGACAAGACGAATCCGCTGAGTTTATCCAATACACAAGCAATGCTGCCAAGGGAGTGAACCAAGGCTTGGAAGTAGAGGCCGTGTTTCAAGCGTCAGACCGTTTGCAGTTGTCGGCAAATTTGGGATTGCTGGACACAGAGTACGAGGACTACGTGAATGGCGCGGGCGAAGACCTGGATGGCAGAGATCAGGCCCAGGCCCCAAGCTATCATTTTTACCTCGCGGCAGATTATCAATTGGCTGACGGGCTGCGTTTGAACGTGAATTTGGACGGTAAGGACGATTACTATTTTTCTGCAGGACATGCAGAGCAGTCGCCCAGTTACACCCTGTTGCATAGCGCCTTGAGTTACTCAGCGGGCGGTTGGGATCTGTCCCTTTGGGGCAGAAACCTAGCGGACAAGGATTCCTTTGTTCGCGGATCCCGCTTCCCTAACGACCCGAGAGATGGCTACACCAGCACCCGCTGGACCCAACTCGGTGCGCCGCGTCAATTCGGTGTCACCGCCAAGGCCAGTTTCTGAGCTATTGGGTCGCCGGCTGACCTTGCATCAGTGCGCGTTCTTGTTCGATCAGATAATCGACCACTTCAAGAGCGCGGGCTTCGCCATTGAGCATACCGACCCGGTATTTGCCGGCGACGACGAGGGTTGGCACCGCTCGAATACCAACGCGCCGGGTGTCTTGCTCGGCTCGGTTTAATCGACGGGCCACGTCGCGGCTATTAAAGGCGCGCATGAAATCCGCCGCGGGCAGGTCATCGGAATCCAGATAGTCAGCAATGGCCTCGCCGCTGCTGAACACGCGGCCTCCATTGTGAATGCCTTTGAACAGCTGCTCGTGGTTGCCTTCCAATGCATCAGCTTTCTCTAGGGCGTAGTAGCCCTGCGCTAGAACGCTCCAAGCCCGAGAGAATGCCGTCGGCTTGCGCTGAAACTTGACGTCTTCAGGCAGGCTGGTCAGCCAGTCTTCTAGGGTTGGGTCGAAATTCTTGCAGTGGATGCAGCCGTAAGAAAAGTACTCTTCAACGGTGAGCGACCGGGCCGGCTGAGCCAGTGTCACATTGTCGATTACTTCGTAATCGGCTCCTGCCTCCGGAATCGTGTTTTGAGAAAGACCCGTGCCGAAATACAGGGTGGTGAAAACAAAGCCCGCAACCAGTACACCCATAATGCCAAGGATGAGTTTGCGGGTGAGTTCTACCTTTTTTGCGGATGAATTTTTCTTTGCTGACGGAGCCATATTTACCGTTCCTTCACATCGGGCTTGCTTGAATGTTCGAAGTTTACGCCCGACGACGCGGCCGGTCACTCTTTGCGAATCGAGGTTTGCTGATTGTTGAGAGGCGCGTACCATTGCTGGCGCTTCAAAAAGCGGTCGTCAGAAAAAGGAATAAGAATGAGCGAGCAGTATCAACTGTATAAATCCGATACCTGCGGGTTCTGTTATCGCGTGCGTGCCTACGTGGAGCAGTTGGGAATGGACCTGCCACTGCGGGACATAAACGGCGATGCCGATGCATTTCGCGAACTGCTTCAAGGTGGTGGCCGCAGTATGGTGCCGTGTTTGCGCATAGAGCGTACTGGCGATCAGGGAACTGAGGTCGAATGGATGTACGAATCGATGGACATCATGCGCTACCTAGGTGCCCGCCAAGCGAATTAATAACGCGCACCGCAACGAACAATAAACGATCAATAACGAGAGAGGTCTCTATGAAGCTGGGAATTTTAGCCGGATATTCCGGACGCAAATTTAATATCGCGATGGACGCCATCAAGCATGCTGAGAATCTAGGGTACGACTCACTTTGGACTGCCGAGGCTTATGGCTCCGATGCGGTCACGCCTGCAGCGTGGATTTTGGCGCAAACCGAACGCCTGAAGGTCGGCACGGCCATCATGCAGATGCCTGCGCGATCTCCCGCCATGGCTGCCATGACGGCCATGAGCTTGGCCGAGCTTTCCGGTGGCCGGTTTATCTGTGGTCTCGGCGCATCGGGTCCTCAGGTGGTCGAGGGCTGGCATGGAGTGCCCTATGGCAAACCGGTGAGCCGTTTGCGCGAATACGTCCAGATCATGAAGAATATCTTTGCACGCGAAGGCGAGCTGACGTTTGAAGGCAGCATGTACAACTTGCCCTACACGGGTGAAGGTGCCACTGGTTTGGGCAAGCCGCTGAAGAGTATTTTGCATTGCGAAGAAGACATCCCGATTTTTGCTGCAACCATTACGGATAACGGCGTTGCCGCGTCGGCAGAAGTGGCGGATGGCTTCTTCCCGGTATGGATGGATCCAGAGCAATACTCGGTATTCCAAGGCCCTATCGAAAAAGGATTAGCCAAGACTGACGGTAAAGATCTGACACAGTTTGAGATCGCTCCCTTTGTCACCGTCGTCATGGGCGACGATGTGGATCAATGCATGGTGCCGGTTCGCGGCATGATGGCCCTTTACATTGGCGGCATGGGCGCCCGGGATAAAAATTTCTACAACGATTACTGTAAGCGTCTGGGCTATCCCGATGCGGCAGTGAAAATTCAGGATCTGTATCTTGCCGGCAAAAAAGACGAAGCCATGGCCGCAGTGCCAAAGGAACTGATTGATGCTTGTGCCTTGGTCGGGCCGGCAGAGCGCATTCGGGAGCGTCTGGCTCGCTGGAAGACTGCGGGCAACCACGGCCAGGTGTCCAGCATGTTGCTGGGTTGCCAAGATCCCGCGGCCTTGCAGGTGGTTGCAGAAGAAATGCTGTAAGACAGCAAGTTCTGTCGCCCTTCATTTAGGGCATAAAAAAGGGGTGTCTATCGCCCCTTTTTTTATGCCTGATTTTCCGCTCTTTAGTTGT
>JAACDS010000221.1 GCA_009936895.1 Pseudomonadota bacterium | reverse complement strand
GATGACACGGTCACATCCATTTTCTGACCGGGCTTCGTAAACGGCGGAAGCTCGGCCGTGACAATGACGGAGGCCATATTCTTTGTTTGCGGGTTCACGCCGGGCGCCAAATTAACGCCAAACTGCTGGAGCATGCTGCGCGCCGCCTGGATGGTAAACGGTGTCTGCGTGACCTGGTCACCCGTCCCATCCAAGCCGACCACCAAGCCAAAGCCTATTAGCTGATTAGTTCGCGCGCCCTCAACCATGGCAATGTCTTTAATGCGCTCGGCCTGTGCCTCTTTCGGGAACACCAGCGCTAGAGCCGCAAGCAAGACAAGGTAACCGATCAAGGTTGCGATTATTGGCTTGGACAGGTCAAACACGGAGCGTTTAAACATGATCATCTCCCTAAAAAGGATTGAGCGGGCTGTTAAAGAATGTCGAGAACCAACCCGGCGAGTTAGCCCGATCGATCACTCCCGTACCGCCATAGGAAATGCGGGCATCGGCAACCATCGTAGATGGAATGGTATTGGTCGAGCTGATGTCCTCGGGACGAACGATGCCGCGAAGCTGAATGAATTCCTCACCTTTATTAAGCGCCAACCACTTCTCGCCTTGAATCATCAGATTGCCATTAGGCAGAACCCGGGCCACTTGAACTGCAATGGCACCGGATAGCGAATTAGACTGATTGGTCGAGCCATTCCCCGAAAACTCAGACGCTGAGGCAATGCTCTGCTCCAAAGTCAGGCCCTTTCTTCCATCGACACTAAAGTCGGGATTACTGCGACCAAAAATGGTGGGCTGGCTAACATCGATACCCGCGTCTCGCGCAACCGCAGTACCGGCATTTTTTGAGGCCTGCGTTGACTCGGTCAAGACAATGCTGATGATGTCGCCAACGGCACGCGCTCGCGTATCCGCGAATAAACTCAGACCACGCTGCTGACTGTACAAGCTACCGGCGGTATCGCCCTCAGTAGGATTGGTGTACACAATCGGCTCCATCGGTGCATAAGCCGGATGTGTCCTGCTTTCTATGCCAGCGCAGCCGCCAAGCATCAATGCAGCACACGCGATTAAGCCTATCTGTTGGTGCATGTTCATGGGTTATCCCTCACTGTTCACGCATTAAAGATTCTGGGAGACGTACTGCAACATCTGATCTGCCGTCGATATGGCTTTGGAATTCATCTCGTAGGCCCGCTGCGTCTCGATCATATTGACCATCTCTTCCACGACGTTGACGTTGGAGCCTTCAACAAACCCTTGCTGCAATGTGCCCAGCCCGTTAAGGCCCGGATTGCCGGGCAATGGCGAGCCGCTGGCACCGGTCTCGAGATAGAGATTTTCACCCCGCGCCTGCAGACCGGCCGCGTTCACAAAGTCTGTGAGCTGAATGAGACCTACCTGCGTTGCCTGGGGCGATCCTGGCTGCTGAACCGACACAGTCCCATCAGGTGCCACAGTAATACTCAGGGCATCCTGAGGAATCGTGACCGGAGGCTGGAGCTGGTAACCCGCCGATGTCACTAATACACCCTGATCGTTGAGGTGTAGAGAGCCATCGCGGGTGAAGGCTTGCGAACCGTCGGGCATTAGCACTTCAAGGAAGCCCCGTCCCTGAACTGCAACGTCAAGTGCATTGCCTGTTTGGACCAGGTTACCCTGAGTAAACAGGCGCTCTGTCGCGACCACTCTCGTACCAGTTCCTACCTGAAGGCCCGATGGCAACATGGTGTCCTGCGACGATTGCGCGCCTGGCTGACGGACATTTTGATACAGCAAGTCCTCGAAAATCGCACGACCTCGCTTAAAGCCATTGGTGCTGACGTTAGCTAGGTTGTTCGATATGGTGGCCATCTTGGTCTGCTGCGCATCCAATCCGGTTTTCGCGATCCATAGTGACTGGCTCATGTTACTGACTCCTCAGTTCAAGTCTTATTCAAGCCGCATGAGGCTGGCGCTTGACGCGTCCAGCTCATCGGCAGATTTCATGGTTTGAATGTGGCTTTCAAACGAGCGAGATAGTTCGATCATCTGCACCATGCTGGCGATAGGGTTCACATTCGAGGTTTCAAGCGCCCCAATTGCCAGCTGCACATTGGCAGCTGGCTCAAGATTAGCCTCAGCATTTGCACGAATATTGCCGTCCAAACCTTTGGTCAAGCTCTCCGGGTCAGGGTTTACCAGCAAGATTCGCCCCAGCACGACCGTAGCCAGCGCAGTTTCACCCTGCGGTATGTAAGAAATGGTTCCGTCTGCCCCTATGGTGACTTGGCTGCGGTCGGGCACATTGATGGGTCCACCGTCCCCCAAGATTTGATTTTGCTCAGCATCCACGAGGTTACCGGCTGGATTAATTCGTAAGTCACCACGTCGACTGAGTATTTCCTCACCATCGGGGGTGACTACCTGCATCCAGCCCTCGCCCGCGATGGCAATATCAAGATCATTACCGGTGTAAGACATGTTGCCAGCGCTGAAATCAACCGTGGTTGAGCCCGACTCACCGCTCTTTGCATAGCCCTGCTCTGCATAGAACAGATCGGCTTTAAATGCCGTCGTTCCCGCATTGGCCAGGTTATGTGTAACCGCGGCCTGGGCGTTGAGAATTTGACGGCTCGCAGCAGCGGCAAGTTGAAGAACGGTGCTCATAGCGCTTTACCTACTTACTGTCCGATTAACGAAGCTGAAGAATGGCTTGTGAGGCATCATTCTCGTTCTGTATGGCTTGCGCGTTCGACTGGAAGTTGCGCTGCGCCTCAATCAGGGCCAGCAATTCCACTGTCAAATCGACATTGGCAGATTCCAGAGCAGACGGCCTTATGACGCCGCGGGCACCGGAGTCAGGTACGCCAATTTCAGCAACGCCTGACGCAGTACTCGCAGTGAAGTAAGTTTTGCCAGCCGCCTGAAGACCACTCAAGTTGGTGAAGGTTGCCAGAGCTACCTGACCCACCGCCCGTGTCTCGCCGTTGGTGTAGCTCGCGTAGGCAACACCTTGTCGGTCAAATTCAAAGCCCGCCAGTTGGCCTGCAGCGTAGCCATCCTGAGTCACGCCGGATGTTGCTGAGGGAGCGCCAAAACCCGTAATCGCAGAAAAATCAATGTTGATCGGCTGTGCGTTAGCATTGGCAGGCGCGTAGGTCGCCAAGTTCAATGCGGTGACCGACGTAATATCCAGGACACCCGTATTGTCGAATATCAACGATGCGGTTTCGGGCTGAACTACATCGTCGATGCTAGCCGTGACGTTGTATTGGTTTGCTGCGGTCGTATCTTTTGCAAAATACAGCGTTACCTGATGAGCAGCGCCGGCGGAATCATATACAGTCGACGTTGATGTAAAATTATAAG
>JAACDS010000220.1 GCA_009936895.1 Pseudomonadota bacterium | reverse complement strand
GGCAATTCTGCCGGCAAGCCCCATGACCCGACATCCCAGCGCGACACCCTTTCCCTGGCCTTGCAGATCCTCGAGACAGCAACGCAGCCAAGAACCTCATTGAGGTCAGCCCAACAATGGGCTAAAGATTCAAAATGGAAGGACGAGTTTTTCAGCATTGAGCATTTATCTGCACACGAGCTGGCACAACGACGCGCAGCGTTCGATCAGGTCAAGGTTGTGGCTAGAGACGTCAAAAACAAGACCCGAGAATCGTCGTGAAACCCCTGCTGCCCCGTTAAAAGACAATTAGCCCACACGCCCTATCCATTTCAGGTTAACGTTAGGCCCAGAGGGAGAGATGTACTATGAGTCTGATTACTTGGTCCTGGATATTTTTGTTCGGCTATATGAGCCTGATGGTAGGCATTGGCATATACGCCCAACGCCAGATCAAACACGCGGATGATTTTGCGACGGCTCGCGGGGCTTATGGCCCGGTGTTTTTGGCTTTGGCGTTTGCGGCGTCGACAGCCAGTGGGGCAACCTTTCTTGGCAGCCCGGCCATGTCTTACGAGTGGGGACTCTCTACCCTGTGGATGCATTGCCTCTACCCCGTCGGCGTTTACGTTGGCATCCTAATTTCCATGCGCTTGGTAGCCACATCAGGCAACCGCTTCGGTAACCGCTCTATCCCGGAGTACCTAGGCGACCGCTATCAATCCGACACCATGCGATTGATGGTGTCATTGATTTCCTTGGTGCTGTTCTTCTATCTTGCTGGCCAATTGGTATCCGGCGTCGTGATGTTCGAAATCATGTTGGGACTGGATTCCATGTGGGCACTGGGCATCACCACGTTCATTCTATTGATCTACGTCGTACTCGGCGGTGCCCATGCGGACATCCTCACCGACGGAGTGCAGGGGTTCATGATGCTTCTACTCGCGGTCTTGGTCATTATTTTGACGGCTCTGGGCTGGGGAGTGGAAGGCGGGTTTTCCGGCATTGTCGACAATCTCGCCAATCAAGATCAAGATCTGGTCACCCCCACGAACCCCAATACACCCCTATTCCATTCGTGGTGGTCTATCTTCGTCATCGCCTTTGCTCATATGCCGTTGGGTCTGCTGCCGCACCTTGGCAACAAGCTATGGGCACTGGATACCGGCAGTTCCCGTCTACAGTTCGTCAAGTTAGCAGCCATCTTCGGATTAACCCTTGGCCTGCTGGGTGTGGGTGGTTTGCTGGCCCGGGTCTACTTTGGCGACGCGCTGTATACCTCGGGTGCAAATCCAAATCAGGCGTTGCCGCTGCTATTCATCGAGCTATTCCCAACTTGGCTGGCAGCCCTGATCGGCGTGGGTGTGCTGTCTGCCGTGATGAGCACGGCGGACGGCTTGGTAGTCTCGTCATCACAAATCATTGCCAACGATCTGTACCGAAGAACCCTCGCTCCCAAGCTGCATCCGAACATGCCTCAGGAACAGCTAGACCGTCGTGTGCTGCTCATCAGCCGATGGGCCACAGTGGCCGTGTTGCTGATCTGTATGCTCATGGCATGGTCGCTGATGGATGTGAACGTTTCTCTCGTAGTCTGGATCGGCGTAGGCGGTATGATGGCGGCCTTCGCTGGTCCCTTAGTGCTAGGGGCGCTGTGGTCTGGGGTCACTTTGAAAGGCGCGTATGCCGGCCTGTTGGGAGGCTTTGGCGTCTTTATCGTCCTGCACTCGCAGATTTTAGAGCCAAGCTGGTTCACTGGTGTGGGCCTAGAAGGCGCGGTGACCTGGCTGCGTGGTGAAGGCCCCAACCCGTATTCATGCGCAGTGATGGGTGAAATAGTCTCCATCGTGCTGACCGTTGTGGTATCGAAGCTGACTCAGCCGCTGAGCCAGTCACACATCGATGAGCTGTTTGCCGCGCGGTAGTGCAACTGGGTGGCTCTCGGAGAAGTACACAGAGGTGGGTCACATGCACCTCAGAAGCGGACCCGATAGCATACGAATGTAGCCGAGACCAAGGTCTTAGCTCCGTTACGTGCCCAACAAGAGACGCATTTTATGACCCAACTCGATCACATCATGTACGCCTGCCCTGATCTACAGGCGGGCATTGACGATATCTACGCACTTACCGGAGTCATGCCCGCCCTGGGTGGCTCGCACCCAGGGGTGGGCACGCGCAACGCTTTGTTGTCCTTGGGCAACTTTCAGTACCTGGAGATCATCGCACCGGATCCGGCCCAAGAGCTGGCAGGCACTACCGGCCAGCTGTTGCTGGATCATGGTGGATCGGGTATCCGCAGCTGGGCCGTGGCCAGCGACAATCTGTCCGAAGTGGCCAGCCAAGCTGCGGCCTTGGAACTGAACAGCCGAGAAATCATCGACATGAGCCGCACGACCCCAGAGGGCGTTGAGTTGGCGTGGCGGCTGCTGTTCTTGGAGGACTCGCACATGCCCTTCTTCATCGACTGGCTGGAGTCGCCTCACCCGGCGCTATCCACGCCGAGCGGCTGCACATTAGAACGCTTTAACATCACGACGCCCACACCCGCTGTGTATCAGAGTTTTCTCGATGCGCTAGACCTGCCATTGAATGCTCAGGGCGGGGCCCCTGCATTCAGCGCCCAGCTCAGCACACCTGAGGGAACCGTCACCCTAGAGCCTTGGTAGCCGCAAAAAACCGCCCGCCTCCTGTATAGTAACTCGCTTGCGGCCTTCGTCAGATCCTCGGATCTGGGCCGAATGTACTACTGTTTTTGGAGAGACGCATGACCCAGCACACCTCTGTCTTGGTTGGTATCAGCCACTTGGAACAACGCTTCACTGACTTTGAATCCGCCAAGGAGCCGGTTCAGCTGATGATCGAAGCGGTAAACGCCGCAGCAGAGGATGCAGGCTCCAAGGCATTGCTCGACGCCGGTTCCGTTCGCGTTATCCGGGGCATCTGGCCCTATCAGGATCCGGCGCGTGCCATTGCTCAGGCCATCGGCAGCCCCAATGCAGAAACTGTGCTGTCTCCCTATGGCGGCAACTTTGTGCAAACCGTCTTGAATCAAAGCGCTCTGGATATCCAATCCGGCCAGCACGACATCATCATTTTAACTGGTGCCGAATGCGGCAACACCCAAGCCAAAGCCGCCAAGGCGAGCCAAGACCTGGGCTGGGCGGAACTGCCTGGCACACCAGATCGATTGATCGGTGCCGATAAGGACATGCGTCATGAGGCTGAGATTGCGATTCGCCTAGGCAGGCCGATTCAGATCTATCCGATCATGGAGACCGCGCTCCGACACGCCAGCGGGCTCAGCGTCGACGCGCATATGGAGCACATTTCCAAGCTTTGGGCGGGCTTTAGCGACGTTGCCGCCAGCAACCCCAACGCTTGGATACGCGAGGCTAAGTCTGCTGAGGAAATCCGCACCATCTCTGATTCGAATCGACCGGTATCGTTCCCCTACCCGAAACTGATGAATTCCAACAACAATGTGGATCAAGCTGCGGCGCTGATTTTGGTGTCTGAGGAAAAAGCCAAGGCGCTTGGCATCGCCAAGGATAAGTGGATCTATCCGTGGGCAGGCACCGATGCCCAAGACCACTACTACTTCTCAAATCGAGACAACTTCCACAGCTCTCCGGCCATTCGCTTGGCTGGCGGCAAGTGTTTGGAACTCACGGGTTCCACACCTAACAGCATCGATATGATCGACATATACAGCTGTTTCCCTGTCGCTGTGCAAATCGCTTGTCGCGAGCTTGGTTTCGACATGAACCGCCCTCTCACCGTTACCGGTGGGCTGACCTTTGCCGGAGGCCCATTGAACAACTACGTCATGCACTCCATCGCTCGCATGGCCCAACTGCTCAGAGACAACCCCGGCAAACGCGGTATGATCACCGCCAACGGGGGATACATTACCAAGCACGCATTCGGCATCTATTCTACGGAAGCCCCAGAGCGCCCATTCCAGCATGCAGATTTGCAAGATCAAGTCGATGCCACGCTCAAGCGCGACGTAGTAATCGAGCACCAAGGGGCTGGCACCGTCGAGGGCTACAGTGTGATGTATGGTCCTCAAGGGGTCTCCAAGGCCTTTGTGGCCGCTCGACTTGACGATGGCCGTCGTGCCTGGGGCACATCGGAAGACCGAGATCTCCTGCAAAGCATGACAAACGAGGAATTCTGCGGCCGCCAGGTTAACTTGGCCAATCACGAGGCCACGTTTTAATCCATGCCGGACTCCCGAAATCCGAACGCCAATGCGCCACAAAAAGCCTATCCTACCGGTCTAGGCCGGCGTTTGGGCGCCATGCTCTACGACAGCCTTCTGATTATCGCGCTGTTTTTTTTGACCGGCTTTATCTGGGTGCCCCTGAGCGGCGACGTGGTAACTGGACCGGCCTTCCAACTGACCCTGCTTGCTGAGGTAATCGCATTTTTCGGCTATTGCTGGGGAAAACAGGGCGAAACACTGGGCATGCGCGCCTGGAAAATCCGAATCGTGAATGGGAAAGGCGCGTTACCCAACCTACAACAAATCGGTCTGCGGCTGCTCATTGCACCGGTCTCATTGGCTTGCTTCGGCTTAGGCTACGCGTGGCTTCTTTTGGGCAAGGACAGACAGACGTGGCATGACAAGGTCAGCAGCACCTACGTCGTACATTTACCGGAACGCGAGTAACTCAAGCCCAAGACGCGACCTCACCTCAACATTGTCCCAACGCAATAGATCCACGACCGCTATCAAGGTAATCTTGTGCCCCTTCAGCGATTGCTTCTGGCTTCCCGTTCGCGGCATCGATTTCGCCGTGACATCACTGCCACAATCATGAGTCTTTTAACAGTCACAACCCAACACCAAAACCGGGGATAGAAAAACCATGAATTACGCCTCAGCCAACAGCGATCTAGCGGCCCTAAGAACCCCTTGTTTGGGCACTAGCCTAGCCGTCGCAAAGCGCTTAGCCAGAGCCACGAACAACACCGCCACGCTGAATCGCGCAATCACCGACTTCAAAGACGAAACCGGTGAAAGTTTGTGCGTGAATTTGGATGGCCCAGTCGCCCGGGTACTGATCATCGGCGGAGCCGATTCGTGCAGCCCTAGCCAGTACCGAAAGATTGCAGGGCTGGTCGCTCAAAAACTCAGCGCCTTGAACATTACGCAGGCCGCCGTGCACTTGTTAGGCACCAAAATCAAAGGCCACAGCGTGGCGTGGAAGGCCCAGACGCTCATGCAGGCCATCAGCCACGCCAGCTATCGCTTCAATGCCTACAAAAGCAAACCCAAGCAACCGGTGAGTCTGAAGCGGGTGAGATTACTGGCCAACCCAGGCGACCGGAAAGCGTTGCGCGCCGCCATCAAGCTTGGCGCTGCGCTGGATGAGGGCTTGACCTTGGCGAAGGATCTGGGCAACGAACCACCCAATGTATGCACACCCACTTACCTGCTGGCTCAGGCGCGCAAGATGGCACGCGACAAGGCGGTAACGTTGACGGCACTGGATGAAAAGAAAATGCTCAGCCTCGGTATGGGCGCCTTTATGTCCGTCTCTCAGGGCAGTGACCAGCCGGGTAAGATGATCATCTTGCGCTATAACGGCGGCAAAAAAGATGAGGCACCCATCGCCTTGGTTGGCAAGGGCATTACCTTCGATACCGGTGGCATCTCGTTGAAGCCACCGCCCACCATGGACGAAATGAAATTTGATATGTGCGGGGCTGCCGCTGTACTGGGCGTTACTAAGGCCGCCATCGATGCTCGCCTACCCATCAATCTGGTCACCGTCGTCGCTGCCGCAGAAAACATGCCCAGCGCTCGAGCCAGTCGGCCCGGCGATATCGTCACCTCCGCATCGGGTCAGACCATCGAAATTCTTAACACTGACGCGGAAGGCCGGCTGGTGCTCTGTGACGCCCTGACTCATGTCCAGAACTACAAGCCCCGGGCCATTATCGATGTGGCCACACTAACCGGCGCCTGCATTATGGCATTGGGCAGTCACGCCAGCGGACTGTTCGCTAACGACGACGATTTGGCCGATGCGATTACCGAAGCCGGTGAGCGCAGCGGTGATCGCAGTTGGCGACTGCCGCTGTGGGACGAATACCAGTCAGGTCTGAACACAAACTTTGCCGATATGGCCAACGTCGGTGGTCGTGGTGCGGGCAGCGTTACCGCCGCCTGCTTCTTGTCGCGTTTTGTCAAAGGCTGCAAGTGGGCGCATATGGATATCGCAGGCAGTTCTTTCCATAACGGTGCGGCCAAGGGGTCCAGTGGTCGGCCCGTAGCTCAGTTGTTCAATTACCTTGTTGCCGAAAGCGGCCTGTAATCGAGCGAGCCATCTGGAACATGACTCGCGTCGACTTTTATCAGCTACCCGATAAAGACCTAGAGGCCAGCCTGCGCTTTACCTGTCGCCTGTGCCTGAAGGCCTTGAGCAGCGGGCTGGTTGTTCACGTTCGAGTGGATGATCAACGACAGGCCACGGTCATCGATGAACTCATGTGGGACTACCCGAAACATCGCCTGGTACCCCACGCGATCATTGATGGTCTCGAGCAAGTGGGATCTCAGGAGAGTGTCCGCGACCAACACCCCGTGCACATTGGCTGGCAAGGGCCCAGCCACGACACAGGCTTACTGATCAATCTGGGCAGCGATGTACCGAGCTTTTTTGGTCGCTTCGACCGAGTCGCTGAAATCATCGTCGATGAGAGCAAGGCGCTACGGCGCGAACACTACAAATTTTACCGTCAACGGGGTTATCCACTGCACCACCATGCATTGGAAGACTGGGATCAGTAACCACCGTTTCTAAAGAGCATTATCAGAGTCATCATGGACAATAACTTCAATCCGGAAGCCATTGAGCAGAGCCTTTACACGCACTGGGAAAAGGCAGATTTTTTCAAAGCCAGCGACAGTGGCGACGGTTATTGCATACTCATTCCACCGCCCAACGTTACCGGCACCCTGCATATGGGACACGCCTTTAACCAAACCTTGATGGACACGCTGATTCGCTATCAGCGCATGCAGGGCGCTGGCGCACTGTGGCAAATGGGTACCGATCACGCGGGCATCGCGACTCAAATGCTGGTGGAGCGTCAACTCGCTGAAGAAAATCTGAACCGCCATGGTTTGGGTCGGGACAAGTTCATCGACCGCGTATGGGCTTGGAAGGAAGAATCCGGCGGCACCATTTCAAAACAAATCCGCCGCATGGGGTCCAGTATTGACTGGTCTCGAGAGCGCTTCACCATGGACGAAGGCTACGCCACCGCCGTGCAGCAGGTGTTTATAGGACTGTTCGACGAGGGCCTGATTTATCGTGGCAAGCGGCTGGTCAACTGGGATCCGGCCCTTGGCACCGCGATTTCTGACCTCGAAGTAGAGAACAACGAAGAACAGGGCCACCTGTGGCACTTCCGCTACCCACTGGCAGACGGGGCGAAAACCCTGGACGGCAAAGATTACTTGGTTGTCGCCACAACCCGGCCCGAAACCATGCTGGGCGATACGGCTGTCGCCGTACACCCGGAAGACGAACGCTACGCAGACCTTGTTGGGCAGCATATCGTGCTACCTCTGGTCGGCCGGACCATCCCTGTGATTGCCGATGACTATGTGGATCGTGAATTCGGTACCGGCTGCGTAAAAATCACCCCGGCACACGACTTTAACGATAACGAGATGGGCGCTCGCCACGATTTGCCGCTGATCAACATCTTCACGCCAGAAGCCGCCATTAACGACGCCGCACCCGAGGCATATCAGGGTTTGGATCGTATTGCGGCGCGCAAGCAAGTCGTTGCGGATCTGGACGCTTTGGGGTTACTGGACGAAATCAAGGATCACAAGCTCATGGTGCCTCGGGGCGATCGCTCCAATGCCATCATCGAACCCCTGCTAACCGACCAGTGGTTTGTAAAAATTGGGCCACTGGCCGAACCCGCCATCGCGGCGGTGGAAAACGGCGACATTCAATTTGTACCCAAGCAGTACGAAAACACCTATTTTGCGTGGATGCGCGACCTCAAGGATTGGTGCATCAGCCGTCAACAATGGTGGGGGCATCGGGTTCCTGCGTTTTACGACGACCAAGGCAACGTCTATGTGGCCGAAGATGAGACCAAGGTCAGACAAAAGTACGGACTGGGGGATGACATTGCGCTGAGCGAAGACGACGATGTGCTGGAAACCTGGTTCTCTTCCGCACTGTGGCCCTTCGCCACCTTAGGTTGGCCGGAAGAGACGCCCGAACTGGAGCGTTTTCTGCCCACCAACACGCTGATCACCGGGCACGACATCATTTTCTTTTGGGTCGCCCGAATGATCATGATGACCCTGCACTTTACCGACAAGATTCCGTTCCACACGGTGTACATCCACGGCCTGATCAAAGACGCCGAAGGCCAGAAAATGTCAAAAACCAAGGGCAACGGTCTAGACCCCTTGGATTTCATTGATGGTATCGACTTGGATTCCCTGATCGCCAAGCGCACCAGCAACTTGACACAACCCAAGATGGCGAGCCGGATTGAGAAGCAAACACGTAAAGACTTTCCCGAGGGTATCGCAGCCTACGGTACCGATGCGCTGCGCTTCACCTTTGCTGCCCTGGCGACGACAGGCCGCGACGTGCGCTTTGATACCAATCGCATCGAGGGCTACCGCAACTTCTGCAACAAGCTTTGGAATGCTTCAAAGTTCGTGCTGATGAATACCGAAGACATTGATCTCGCCGTAACCCCAGCTCCGGGGGCCGTCGACCAGTGGATCGTGAGCAAGTGCCACCGCATGATCAGCGATGCGCGTTTTGCCTTGGACACCTACCGGTTCGACATCTACGCCAACACGGTTTACGAATTTGCCTGGCACGAATACTGCGACTGGTATTTGGAACTGAGCAAACCCTTGTTGTGGAACAAAGAAGCGAATCCCGCTGCGCGAGCGGGAACCCAAAGAGCCCTGCTGCAGGTATTGGAGGTGCTCCTGCGCACAGCCCACCCGGTGATGCCGTTTATTACCGAAACCCTTTGGCAGCAGGTGGCAGACCGGCTGGGACTGCTCAACGGCGATGACGCCGCCAGCATCATGCTGCAAACCTATCCCCGCGCGGACGACATGCCTGCTAACGACTCTGCCGAGGCGCAAATCGAATGGCTTAAGTCTGTCATTACTGGCATTCGTACCATTCGCGGTGAAGCAAACATCAAACCCAGCCAAGAGATACCGTTGCTGCTTCAGGGCGGCGACAGCGCGGACCGCAGCAATGCGGAGCAAGCCGAAAACATGCTGGCACGGCTAGCGAATGTCACATCAATCGAGTGGCTCACTGACGACACCGAGCCGCCGCTTAATGCACTGAGCTTGGTGGGCGAACTGAGGGTCATGGTGCCCTTAGCCGGTCTGATTGACTTGGACGCAGAGCGTGCTCGCATCAACAAAGAAGTGGGCAAGGCACAGCAAGAGCTGGAGAAAATCGAGAAAAAACTGGGTAACGAAGCCTTCGTTGCCAAGGCACCCGAAGCCGTAGTGGCCAAGGAGCGCACCCGAGCGGACGAACTGCAGGCTACGCTGCGCACCCTAGAGGGACAAATCGAGGCACTGAGTAACGCAAGCTAAGATCGCTTATTGAGAGGGTGGCGAGGCGAACCAAAGCGCCGCCACCCCGTAAGGTGCTTCGATGCGTCGGCGCAGCCATCCCTCAAACAACAGGCTCTGAGAGCCATCGGCCTGCTGCCGCACCAGCACGAACCGCCAGACGAGATCCGACGACAGCTGCGGATAGAAACGAACGCACACATCCGGCGCTATCCAGTGGCATACCCCACTGTCGGTATCTGCGTTCAAAAAACCCACCTCTAAGTCGTATAGGACGCCAATCAGGACGCGCTGCAGCGCTTGCTCACGACCTTGGCTCATCGATTGGGTCGCCGTCTGCAGCAGCCATTGCATCTGCTGGCCCGCGCTGGAAGCCAGCACACTCAAGATCAGAATCAGACTCATCACAGCGATCAAGACCATGCCGCCTTGAGTCGATCCCGAGCCGCTCACCTTTGTTCGAGACAACACCACAGTCCAGGCTGAGGAGGCGGCGCCGAAGTGAGCGGCAAGGCAAGGGCGATGGGCATCCAGCGAGGCTGATCCGACGACAGATGGCTGGCCAGATACAGATTTACCTGCAACAGCGCGACGCGGGCATCTTGGGGCAAGTTAGCCGCGTCGAAATACCCTATCTGAACGCCATGAGCGACACCATCGGCAACCCCGCTCCGCCAAGCCCCGTAACGCAGGGCCAAGCGTTCTACTCCGGTTACCAACTCTAAGGCATTGCCGAATAATGGTTTCTGCCACAAGGCAAACACCCGGCGCTCGGGTGTCGACGTAAGACTCTCGGCGACGTAGAGGCGGATGCTCATGGGAGCGTACAGCCGAGCACCGGTATCGAAATCTGCCGGTGTCACCGACCACTGAGCCTCGCCGGACAGACTGTCGGCGG
>JAACDS010000219.1 GCA_009936895.1 Pseudomonadota bacterium | reverse complement strand
GGATTCGAACCTGCGCATGCCGGGATCAAAACCCGGTGCCTTACCGCTTGGCGACACCCCATTTGTCTGACAACAGAAACTGTCTTGACTCTTCACTGCACGGCTGCCTTTCTCGCCGAGCAGCCGGCTGTCCATATAAAATCGTTTTCGCCCCCAGCCCAGACGACACTTTCCCAGCGCAGTCTTCACATTCCGGCGACCATTTTCGAGCGCGCTATTGTCCTGATCGGATTGAGCAGTGTCAAACGTCTTTATGACATTACCGCCCTTGGATGACGGATCGAAACATCGAGCGTTATGCCCCTACCCTGAATGACAATCCGTTCAGGTCGCCACTGGCCGTCAACTTGCCTGTGATCGGCAAAGGTAATTGTCCAGTCGGCCTGAACCATTCGTTGCAACCGGCCGTCAGGCCCAGTCGTACTGGAAGACATTGGCAGAGACAGCGCAGGGCTGCCCGCCAGCCAAGCCCCTAGGGCGTCTAGCGGCAACACCCAACCGAGGCGATCCTGCATGAGCTGCCCTGCGGGCCCGGTGATCACAGGCTGCTGTGGGGCCGTTATCGTGAGCACTTCCTGAGTGCCCTGCAAATGCGTACGCCCAACGCCCAAAGCCCCCCACAACCAAACATCAAAGTATCCGTCTGCCTGACGCCACCGAAACCGCAGTACTTGATCGCCTGTAGGTGCGACGATCCGAACCTTTCCAGATGCCGCATAGCTCAGCGTCTGCATTGGCGGTGTAGAAACACACCCAGAAGCGATGCAAAGAGCAAAGAATAAGGTTGCAATGCCCTGCCGAGCGCCTTTCAGGACCCGCCCGTACCGCGCCTTATTCCGGTTAATCAGCAAATTCATCATGGTCGTTAACTGCCTCAGCGCGCCTGCTGAGTTCCGTCGACTTCTGCTATCATGCGGCATCCTAAATTTCGTGTCGCTAAGCGGTTCATGAGCATACTGGCATACGGCCTCAACTATCGCACGGCCCCCTTGGAACTGAGGGAGCGCGTGGCTTTCCCGGAAGACAGTCTGGGCAATGCCCTGCGCGAGCTAACGCTGGACATTCCGCAGATCCAGGAAGCCGCCATAGTATCGACATGCAACCGTACAGAGCTGTATTGCGCAGCCAACAGCGATTGTGCCTACGACCTAGAGAGCTGGTTATCCCAACGCCGTGACGTTCGTCTGAACGAGCTACAAGGCGCAAGCTATCAGTACTGGGATCACGATGCGGCCCGCCACTCCATTCGCGTCGCTGCCGGACTGGATTCTCAAATGCTGGGTGAGCCGCAGATCATGGGACAGATTAAATCAGCCTTCGCCTTGGCCAAGGAACACGGTACCAGTGGGCCGGAACTGAATCTGCTGTCGCGCATGACCTTACAAACTGCCAAACAGGTACGCACCCAAACCGATATTGGTCGCAACCCGATTTCCGTAGCCTATGCAGCCGTTTCCTTGGCTGCGCAGCTATTCAGCGATCTGCCCGGCAAGCGGGCATTGCTGCTGGGAGCCGGGGAAACCGTCGCGTTGGTGGGCGAGCACCTGCGCAGTAGGGGCGTCACCGACTTGACCATCGCCAACCGGACGTTGGCAAACGCGCAAACGCTGGCAGCAACGCTGGGCGCCCATGCCGTCCAATTGTCGGATGTTGCCAATGTCTTATGGGAATTCGATATGGTCATCGCGTCCACGGGTAGCACCTTGCCCGTGCTGGGCAAGGGCACCGTTGAACAGGCCATTCGAGAGCGAAAGCGTCGCCCGATGTTTATGGTCGACATCGCCGTGCCGAGAGACATCGAGGCCGGCGTGGCTGAGTTACCCGACGTCTATCTCTACACCATTGATGATTTGACGCAGATTGTTGAGGTAAACAAGACCCGTCGTCTGCAGGCTGCCACTGGCGCAGAGAATCTAGTCGATCTCGGTGCCGAGGCGTATCAGCGCGAGCGTCGAGTGCAGTTGGGCCAGGGTTTGCTGCAAGGCTTTCGCCAACAAGCAGAGCAACTTCGCGACGACGAGTTGGATCGCGCAATGAAGTCCTTGGCGAACGGCGCTGATCCGAAAGACACCCTGCAAAAACTCGCTTATGGCCTAACCAACAAACTGATTCACCCCACCACTGCGGCGATAAGAAACGCCAGTGCAGAAGGGCGCACAGACCGCCTCGACTTTATTCAAGCGGCCCATGGCCTGAAACACGGCGCTGCCAAAGACGGCGCGAGCGACAACCATTCGAATGAAAGCAAGGAATCTTAGTGCTGCTGACTGAAACCATGATGGCCAAGCTGGAAAGCTTGCAAGACCGATTCGAAGAAGTCGCCGCTCTGTTATCCGATGCTGAAATCATGGCTGACCGCGAGCGATTTACAGCGCTGTCCAAAGAGTATGCAGAAGTTGAGCCTGTGGTGCTTTGCTTTCAAAAAGCAACGCAGTTGGAACGCGATATTTCTGATAATGAGCTGCTTCTCGAAGAAGACGACCCGGAGATGCGTGAGCTGGCCCAGCAAGATATTGCTGACTGCAAGGCTCAACTGGATACGTTGACCGACGAACTGCAAACGCTACTGCTGCCCAAAGATCCCAACGACCAATCCAATGTCTTTCTGGAAATTCGCGCGGGCACCGGCGGCGATGAGGCCGCCATTTTCTCCGGCGACCTATTCCGTATGTACACCAAATTCGCTGAGCAAAAAGGCTGGCGGGTTGAAATCATGAACGAACGGCCCGGCGAACATGGTGGCTTTAAAGAAGTCATCACCCGCATCGAGGGCAAGGACGTTTACAGCCAGCTGAAATTTGAATCTGGTGCGCACCGTGTGCAGCGAGTCCCCGAAACAGAATCTCAAGGCAGAGTCCATACATCTGCGTGCACCGTTGCCGTCATGCCCGAAGTCGACGCCATTGGTGAAATAGAAATTGAGAAAAAAGATATTCGCGAGGACACCTACCGGGCGTCGGGAGCAGGCGGACAGCACGTCAACAAAACCGATTCTGCGATTCGTCTGACGCACTTACCTACGGGGACCGTTGTCGAATGTCAGGACGAACGTTCACAGCACAAAAATCGCGCCCGAGCCATGTCGCTCCTGAAAGCGCGACTGCTGGATGCTGCCCAAACAAAGCAACAGGACGAGCAAGCCGCCAACAGACGGCAGCTTGTTGGCTCAGGCGATCGCTCAGAGCGCATACGCACCTATAATTTCCCGCAAGGTCGGGTCACCGACCACCGCATCAATCTGACGCTGTACAAACTGGATGAGGTGATCGAAGGCGATTTGGCTTCGGTAGTCGAACCCTTGGTGCGCGAGCATCAGGCGGATCAACTACAACATCTGGCCGATGGTGGATCACAGCCTCAACGCAACGGTAGCTAGCTGGCTGCGGCATCATGGAGCGCTGGCGCGGTTTGATCTAGAGCTCGCCCTCTGTCACATCCTCGACTGCTCGCGGGCCTACGTCTTAACCCATCCGGATCGAGCGTTAACCCGGCCCGAGCTTGATCAACTGGAACACTGGAGTGAGCAACTCTACAAGCATGTTCCTGTCGCCTATCTGTGCGGCAATCAGGAATTTTGGGGACTCAGCCTGACCGTTGACCATCGGGTACTGGTGCCGAGGCCCGATACCGAAACCCTCGTGGAGCAGGCGCTGGCATGCGTGGATCAACGGGACCGCTCACCTGCTACAGGCGCCGCACTCACACTACTGGATCTCGGCACCGGAAGCGGTGCCATTGCATTGGCGCTTGCCAGTGAACGTCCAGAAGCAGAGGTGCATGCTTACGACCGCAGTCTAGACAGCCTAGCCGTTGCTCGCGAAAACAGCCGCTCACTCAAGCTACCGGTAACCTTTCATCACAGCGATTGGTTCGAAAATATCTCTCAGCGCTACGATTTGATCGTGAGCAACCCGCCCTACATCGCACCGGCCGACCCGCACCTTAGCTTGCTCGGGGCAGAGCCGGCACATGCTCTCGTTGCCAATGACAACGGCTTGGCCGATCTACGCACTATCTGCGAGGGTGCAGGTGCGTTTTTGCAGACCCATGGCTGGCTGTTGCTGGAGCATGGCTACAACCAAGCCGCAGCCGTGAGATCACTGCTGTCGGACAACGGCTTTATTGACGTGCAAAGCCGGCGGGATCTGGGTGGCAATGAGCGTGTTACTTGGGGTCAAAAGCCGTGGGATCAGGCACTATCCGCCCATGAATGACGCACAGCTACTGCAATTCAGCAGACACATTATGCTGCCGGACTTTGACGTCGCCGGTCAGGAAAGACTGCTTCAGTCGAAGGTTTTACTGATCGGTGCTGGTGGCCTTGGCTCGCCCATCGCACTCTACTTGGGTGCAGCAGGCGTGGGGGAACTGACGATTGTCGATGACGATCAAGTGGACAGTTCCAATCTCCAGCGTCAAATTGCTCATGGCCACGCAGACATTGGCCGCAGCAAAGCTGCCTCGGCCGCTGAGTCGGTATTGGCGCTAAACCCCTCCACGGTCTGCCATACCATCAACCGTCGCTTGGATGCAGAGGCACTGGGCAGCCAAATCGCTGCCGTTGATCTGGTGATTGATGCCACGGACAATGCCGAGACACGCTTTTTACTCAATCGAATCTGCTGGCAACAACGGACGCCCCTAGTGAGCGGTGCGGCTGTTCGTTGGGAAGGTCATATCAGCATCTTTGATGCCAATCGGCACGACTCTCCCTGCTATCAATGCCTGTATCCCGACACCGAGCTGGATGACCAATTAAACTGCGCGGAAAATGGGGTCATCTCGCCCTTAGTGGGGGTCATTGGTTCCATGCAGGCGCTGGAGGCGATCAAGTGTCTGACCGGAATCGGTGAAAGTTTGGTCGGCACCGTGCTGTTCTTTGACGCCAAATTTGCCGAGTGGCGTCGCATCGGCTTAAGCAAAAAACCCGGCTGCCCGATCTGTGCTAATCCGTCAGAGGTAACCTAAGCTCTGATGCTAGGCAGTCCAGAAGCTGACGCTTCACCTCGCCTACCTCAACCGCTCTGAATGCCGCCATATGAGTCACGGTGGTATCCAACAAACCGCAGGGGTTGATCCGGCTAAAGGGCTCTAAATCCATATCGACGTTCAAACTCAGCCCGTGATAACTGCAGCCCTTACTGACGCGCAAGCCGAGCTGCGCAATTTTCTGCGGGCCAACGTATACGCCCGGCGCACCCGGGCGCAGCTCGCTGGGTATGTCATAGCGCGCGAGCAGGCGCTGCAGCGAACTCTCAATACCCGAGACCAGGTCCCGAACCCCAATCTTTTTTTTGCGCAGATCCAGCAGCAAATAGACCGTGACTTGCCCCGGCCCGTGATAAGTCACTTGGCCACCTCGGTCGGATTGAATCACCGGAATATCGCCGGGAGCCAGCACATGTTCGGGTTTGCCAGCCTGGCCCTGGGTAAACACTGGCGCATGTTCTGTTAACCAAATCTGATCTGCGGATGCCGATGTGCGGCTGCGGGTGTACGCCCGCATGTCGGCGAACACGGCACGATAATCGGATACACCCAGATCCTTGATAGATACGTAGGTGCTGTTATCGACGTCGTTCACCACAGTCCTTTCATCACAAAATGATGCGCACGGCCTGATGGTCGAGCAGCTCTTGATACAGCGTTTTCAAATGCTCTTCGCCTTCTGCCCACAAGTTCACACGCAGCGAAACAAATTTTTCGCCCCGACTGTGTCGGCTGTTGATGTCGTCCGGCGAAACCTTTGGCGAATGGCGGCGTACGATTTCGATGGTCTCCGCGACATTGCGTTCGCCCGTCACCACAATAATTTTTATTGGATAGCGACAAGGAAATTCAATCAGTGCTTCGTCACTCATTCGCGTCTGACTGGTCGAACATCAGGTAAATGTAGTCACCAAACCGCGAAAAAATACCGGACTCTTCTACGTCAATCTGCGCCACCAGACTGCCCGAGTAGATAACCTCATTGCCCAGCCGGAGTTCCACAGTGCCCAGCTCATCACCTTTTTTCACCGGCGCTTCAAAGTAAGCGGGCACGCTTAACGAGGCTTCAATGTCTTGGTAGTACCCCTTGGGAAAGGTCAACACCACGTCTTCAGCAACCCCCATGGGCAGCGATTCGACGGTACCGTAGTAGATGGGCTGCTCCTGCAATGTGTCGTCGGGTTCGTACAAGGTTTTTGTTTCAAAATTGCGGAACCCATACGACAGCAGTTTTTGACTCTCACGCATGCGCGCCTCATCGCTGTCTGTGCCGAGGACCACGCTGATCAAGCGCATACCGTTACGCTCTGCTGAAGCCACCAAGCAGTACCCTGCGGCGTTGGTAAAGCCTGTCTTCACCCCATCAACAGAACGGTCTCGCCACAGCAGGCGATTGCGGTTGGGTTGCTCAATGTTGTTGAAGGTATAGCTGCGCTGGGAGTACAGCTCGTACTGGTCAGGATGGTTTTCGATCAGCGCCTGGGTCAATAAGGCGAGGTCCGTAGCCGTGCTGTAATGCGCTTCATCTGGCAATCCGGTGGCATTGCGGAATTGGGAATTTTTCATGCCTAGCAACTCGGCTTGCTGATTCATTAATTCAGCAAACTGGTCTTCGCTACCAGCGATATGCTCTGCCAAGGCGACGCTGGCGTCATTTCCGGACTGAATGATCACCCCTTTG
>JAACDS010000218.1 GCA_009936895.1 Pseudomonadota bacterium | reverse complement strand
GCCTCAAACTTGTCTTCAATAAAGTAGTCATGACGGGCACGCCGGTTCTGCGCAATGCTGCCGGGGCTGGTTTTTTTTCCTGACTTTGCCATGGGCGTGTCCGAGTGACTTAGGGGGCGAGGCGGAGAAGAGTATATAGCACTCTGCAGAGGCTCTGAATTCATACCGCGGGCTTCTGTGGCAATTTCGCATTTCTGGCGAGTTCTGGTCATGGCGACGGAATTCGGTAGTACAATCTCGGGCGTCTTTCCCAAGGGGTTCTTATGACTACATCAACTTCCGCTTCGTCACAGCGCTGGTCCAGTCGTTGGCTCTTTGTGCTCGCAGCGGCAGGGTCTGCTGTGGGTGTGGGCAATATTTGGAAGTTTCCGTACATTGCTGGTGAAAATGGTGGCGGCGCGTTTGTGCTGATCTATCTCGTGTGTATCGCTGTGGTGGGTATCCCGATTATGGTCAGCGAAGTGTTGCTTGGGCGACAAGGCCGCTCGAGCCCTATTCATACCATGCGCAAACTGGCCAAGGCCGCGGGACGCAGTCAGCGTTGGTCTGTTTTAGGGTGGATGGGTGTGTTGGCGGGATTTTTGATTCTGTCCTATTACGCGGTGATTGCAGGCTGGGCGGTGAACTACGTATGGCTTAGTGGTAGTGGGGTGTTTGAGGGCGTGTCTGCGCAAACGGTGGGTCAGAGTTTTGATGATTTTCTGGCGAGCCCGCTCGAGCTTATTGCGTATCAAACCGCCTTTATGATTCTCACCATATGGATCGTTGGTCGAGGGGTCACGAAGGGTCTGGAGGCGGCAATCCGCTGGTTTATGCCCCTGTTGTTCTTGCTCTTGATTGCCCTGTTGGTCTACAGCTTCAATTCAGGCGGGTTTGATCAGGGCTTCGCCTTTATGTTCGATATGAAGTGGGAAGCGGTCACAGCCGACTCTTGGTTGATCGCCATGGGCCAAGCTTTTTTCACTCTGAGCCTCGGCATGGGCACCATGATGGCTTACGGGGCCTACGTGCCCGATGACGCGAACCTTGGCACCACTGTGGTGACCATTGCGGCACTGGATACGCTGATTGCCGTGGCCGCGGGTCTGGCGATCTTTCCCATCGTTTTTGCCAACGGGCTTGAAGTGGCTCAGGGCCCTGGCCTTACGTTTGTCACCTTGCCGCTGGCCTTTGGTCAGATGCCCTTTGGCAGCATTTTTGGCGCACTGTTCTTTTTGCTGCTGAGTTTTGCGGCAATCACGTCGGCCATTTCGCTGACGGAACCTGCGCTGTCGTTCTTGGTGGAAGAATACAACGCCAAGCGACAGCGGGTAGCCATCAGTCTTGGCGTCATTTGCTGGGCCTTGGGCCTGGGCACCGTGTTCTCCTTTAATATCTGGAGCGATGTCACCTTCGTTGGTGGCCTAACGTTTTTCGATAGCGTGGACTATTTTTCCCAGAATATTTTGCTGCCGCTTGGGGGCATGTTGATCACGTTCTTGGCCATCTGGCTGTTGCCAAAGGGCATGGTTGAGCAACAGTTAGGCATTCAAAATCCTGTTCTGGGTTGGGCCTGGAAGGTGGTCGCCGGCATCGTCGCGCCCTTGGGCGTCTTGGCTGTATTCCTCAGCACCATTTGGCCCATGCTGTCAGGCCTTTGGCCGTGACGGAAATTTCTCGTTCGTGTTTGCTGATGGTGCCGGTGGCCCAGGCCTATGACGTGGTCGCAGACATCGAGCGGTATCCGGAATTTTTGCCCGGCTGCCATGCGGTTACCGTGCTCAGTCGTCACCAAGACGAAGATCATGTGGATTGGGTTGAGGCCAAGGTGATCGCTGCCAAGGCTGGGGCGGAACATGGGTTTGTGACGCTGAACAAGGGTGTGCTTAACCAGCGCATCGAGGTATCGCTGAAAAGCGGACCCTTTCAACGCCTAGAGGGCGAGTGGCATTTCAAACCGTTGGGTGACGAGGGTTGTCGCATCGATCTGCAGCTGGATTTCGTCGCCTCGGGCTTACTTGCCGGTTTGATTCATCCCATTGCTCAAAAGGCCGCCGATCGTATGGTCGACGCATTTTCTCGGCGCATTGATTTGGCCGGCAAGCAGAACAGCTGATGAAGATAGACGTGCTCTACGCGCTACCAGCCCGTCAGCATCAACTGGAGATTGAGTTGCCTGATGGTGCAACGATAGCTCAGGCGATAGAACGCCTCGCTGAAATGTCTGAATGCTCGGCGTGGGAAGTTGATGAGTCGGCGATTGGTGTATTCGGTCAATTGAGACCGATTGAGAGTGAACTTGAAAACGGTGATCGGCTGGAACTGTATCGGCCGTTACTAGTGGATCCGAAAACAGCGCGGCGACT
>JAACDS010000217.1 GCA_009936895.1 Pseudomonadota bacterium | reverse complement strand
TTGACCGTGCCTTCAGAAATCAGCCCGCCGGTGCCCGGGTGTTTGGTAATGGTGAAATTGCCGTCTGCTTCAATTTCCGCGATGGGATAGCCAACATTGCGAAAGCTTGGCACTTCCTCAAAAAATGCGTAGTTACCGCCGCAGCATTGGGCTCCGCACTCGATGATATGTCCTGCTGCTAGCGCGCCGGCCAGCGCGTCATAGTCATCGCGCTGCCAATTAAACTTCCAGGCCGCTGGGCCGATGACTACCGCTGCATCAGTCACCCGTGGGCAAATGACAATATCCGCGCCTTGATCCAAGGCTTCCTTGATCCCCCAGCCACCCAGATAGGCGTTGGCGGTGAGTGCCTTTTGGTCTGAGTTCGCCAGAGCTTCTTGCGTGTCGAGGTTGGTAAAAGTTTCGCCGTCTGCCTGCAGAGCGTCGAGGTCTTCGAGCAGGTTATCCCCATCGATATAGGCGACTTTCAGCTCGAGCCCAAGCTCGGAGAGGATGTTTTCGATCTCGGCGGCCATGCTCTTGGGGTTCAGGCCGCCAGCGTTGCTGACGATTTTTATGTTTTTGTCAGCGCACAGCTTTGCAATGTCTTTGACCTGTTTGAGAAACGTACCGACGTAGCCGGTGTCTTCGCCCCGAGACTGTTTCTGGTTGTACAGAATCGACATGGTTAACTCGGCCAGATAGTCACCGGTTAACACGTCAATCGGACCACCCTCGACCATTTCTCGTGCGGCATCTAACCGATCACCATAAAATCCGCTGCAGTTGCCAATGCGTATGACATCTTTCATAAGTTTCCCCTCTCAGTGCGTGAACGCACAGGTCTCCGTTAGTCTTTGATCCAATTGGGTTTACGCTTTTCGCGGAACGAAGCCATCCCCTCGGCTCCTTCTTCGGAACGGAACATGCGTGCGCTCCATTCAGCGGTCTCTTTAAATCCTTCTTCAATGGAAAGTTGCGGTACGCGACGCGCCAGTTTTTTGCATTCCTGCACCGCAATCGGCCCGCCCAAGTTAATCATGGCGATTTGTTCTTCTACCGTGCTAACCAATTGATCTTCGGGCACGGAGATATGCGCTAGGCCCATATTCACCGCCTGTTGACCATCGAATCGCTCGCCGGTCAAAAACAGTTTCATGCCGTGGTGCGCGCCGAGTTTGGGCATACACACCACGGAAATGATCGCGGGTATGACGCCAATGCGTACTTCGCTGAAACTCATCTGCACATCGGTACGGGTAACCACGATGTCTGCAGCGCCCACAAGCCCAAGACCGCCGGCAAAGGCGGCCCCATTGACTGCGGCGATTACTGGCTTGGGACTCTCTAACATGGCGGTGAGCACCTCGTGGTAGGGCACCGCACGGTCAGTGCCTTCGGACAGTTGGCCGGGCGGGCTCTTGAGATCGGCTCCTGCGCAAAACGCCGGACCGTTTCCAGTGATAACGATGCAGCGCACGTCGTCGTTCGCATTCGATGCCATTAAGTGATCGTATAGCTCCGTCACCAAAATGGCCGACAGGGCATTGCGATTTTCCGGTCGGTTCAGCGTGATCCACGCTGCACCATGACGGATTTCATACAGGGTGGCTTCAGTTCCGCTCATGGTGATTCCTCTTCAGTCAGGGTGACCAGCAACTGGGCGTTATCGACCTGATCACCCACGCTGACATGTACTTGTTCGACGATGCCGTCTCGTGGCGCGACGATTCGGTGTTCCATTTTCATTGCCTCCAAGATGACCAGCAGGTCGCCCTTGCTGACTTTTGCTCCGGCGCCGATTTCCGTTGCTAAAACGGCTCCTGGCATAGGTGCGGTCAGGCCGCCGCCGGTATCGACGCCTCGCGGGTCGGGGTAACGGGGCGCTTCATTCAGCACAAGATCGCCGCCGTCTCCGTGTACTAACCATTGGCTGCCGTGTTGTTGCACATCACACTGTACGCGCTGTCCGTCCAGAGCGACGTCGACGGCCCCATCTCCGGCGTGATGAATCATCACGGCGTGCGTTAAGTCATCGCAGATCACTTTGAAGCTTCCATCGCGTTGGCTTTGATAGGCCAGCGTGATTTCTTCTTTGCCAATCAGATAAGTTACCGATTGCATTGGCATGGTGGAGTTACGCCAACCGCTGGGTAATGTCCTCAGCACCGGGGCGGCTGCACGACGAGCCGCCTGCGCCTCCATGGCCACAGCGATAGCCGTTTGCACGCATTCGGATCGCGCCAATGGACGCTGCAATGCGGGTTTTACTCGCTCAATGAAATCTGTGGTGGTGTCGCCGGCCAGGTATTCTGGTGTCCGCAACGTGGTGACCAGAAAGTCCCTGTTGGTGTTCAGCCCAGCGATTGCTGTGGTTTCCAGGGCTCTGGCCAGACGACCGGCGGCCTCGCGACGCGTGGGCGCGTGGACAATGACTTTGGCAATCATCGGATCAAACTGGGTGCTGATTTCGCTGCCAGCCTCGACGCCGGAATCGAAGCGCGCACCGCCTGCGGTGGCGGGTTTCCAGACCAAAATCGGCCCCGGCGACGGCAGAAATCCTTTGGCGGGGTTTTCGGCGTAAAGGCGCGCTTCGATGGCGTGACCATTGATGGATATGTCTTGTTGAGTGAACGACAGGGTTTCACCCTCGGCCACCCGAATCTGTTCGCGCACTAAGTCCTTGCCAATGATTTCTTCGGTTACCGGATGCTCTACCTGTAAGCGAGCGTTCACCTCCAAGAAATAGAAGTCGTCGTTATCGCCGAGCAGGAACTCAACGGTACCGGCCGACGCATAACCCAACTTGCGTGCCGCGGCGATGGCGGCATCTCCCATGCGAGAGCGCAGGGCGTCATCGACGGCAGGCGAGGGTGCTTCCTCAATGATTTTTTGATGACGGCGCTGAATCGAGCATTCTCGCTCGTAGCAGTGCACCAGATTGCCATGATGATCACCCAGTATCTGGATTTCGATGTGCCGAGACGTCGCCAGCCATTTTTCCAAAAAGACCGTGTCGTCGCCAAAAGACGTGCCTGCCTCGCGTTTGGCACTCTCGACCGCAGACAGCAAGTCGGCTTCCGCCTCAACGACTCGCATACCGCGACCACCGCCACCTGCCGACGCTTTGACAAGCACCGGATAACCGATGTCCGCAGCCGCAGCGACGATGTCGGTTGCTTCGGTGATTTCGACACCGGGTAGTGTGGGTACCCCAGCCTCGTCCATCAGT
>JAACDS010000216.1 GCA_009936895.1 Pseudomonadota bacterium | reverse complement strand
TTCGGTTGATACCGGCGCTTCAGCGCTTTGATCAACCGGTGGGAATCTTGCAGAAGAAAAATGCCGTAGGCGAAATCGATGTGTTCTTCTGGGAGCCGTTGAAGCTTGGGCATGAATTGAACCTTTGCCGCGTGTTGGTTGAAAAGACAGCGTTGCGAGCAGACTGCTGCCGCACCTCATCCTCGCCGGCGCCAGTATGAATCAGCCAACAAGAGATTGTTGCCGTTTTATCGACATATTTTCACCACCGGCATCATCTGCAAAGGAATTTCACCCACGCCAGACATTGTCTAGCTTTTACTTCACGTGCGGCACGACGGAGGCGGCTGAATACCTTGCAGCAGGTGGATTTGCCCCCATTCTAGTCGGGTCTCAAAAGCGGTGCTCTTTTGCTTGCACGCCAAGCTGCCTGTAGACTTTGCCGCCCAAAAAGCTGAGACAGCGGCCTTTGCACCGCCCTTATTAAGCAGCCACAACAGGAGATCCTGTGAGCAATTCCAGTGTTGATGATCTAGTCGAAGCCGGCAGCGAGTACCACGCCGGATTCGTCACTGACGTGGAGTCAGAGACGCTTCCACCGGGGCTGGATGAATCTGTTGTGCGCTACATTTCTGCGCAAAAGAAGGAGCCTGAATGGCTGACCGAGTGGCGACTGAAAGCCTTTGCTCAGTGGCAGGAAATGCGGGAACCCAAATGGGCCCACGTGCACTATCCACCCATCAACTTTCAAGACATTTCCTACTATTCAGCACCCAAGAGCCAGACAGACGGCCCCCGGTCTTTGGACGAAGTCGATCCCGAACTGCTGCGCACCTATGAGAAGTTGGGGATTCCTCTGCACGAACAGGCGGCCCTTGCGGGCGTCGTACCGGATCCCGCCGCAATTGGCACACCTGCTGGTGCCAACGTCGCCGTAGACGTGGTTTTTGACAGTGTGTCCATCGCGACAACATTCAAAGAAACCTTGGCCGAAGCCGGCGTGATTTTCTGCCCGATCTCCGAAGCCGTGCACAGCCACCCCGAACTGGTGCAACGATACCTCGGCTCGGTCATTCCACAGCGCGACAACTACTACGCCGCGTTGAACTCTGCGGTTTTCAGCGACGGTTCTTTTGTCTACATTCCAAAAGGTGTGCGTTGCCCCATGGAACTGTCGACGTACTTCCGTATTAACGAGCGGAATACCGGGCAATTTGAACGCACCCTGATCATTGCCGATGAAGGCTCACATGTAAGCTACTTAGAAGGCTGCACCGCCCCCATGCGTGATGAAAACCAGCTGCATGCTGCGGTCGTGGAACTGGTAGCCATGGGCGACGCCCAGATCAAATATTCCACGGTACAAAATTGGTACCCCGGTGATGAAAACGGCAAGGGTGGCATTTACAACTTTGTCACCAAACGCGGAGTCTGTGCCGGATCGAGAGCAAAAATTTCTTGGACTCAGGTCGAAACCGGTTCCGCCATTACTTGGAAATACCCCAGTGTCGTGCTGCGGGGCGACGACTCTGTGGGCGAGTTCTACTCGGTGGCCCTGACCAACAATCGTCAGCAGGCGGATACGGGTACTAAGATGATCCACATGGGCAAGAACACGAAGAGCACCATCGTGTCCAAGGGCATCAGTGCCGGCGGTAGCGAAAACTGCTACCGAGGCTTGGTGCGCATTTCACCAACCGCGCACAACGCGCGTAACTTTACTCAGTGCGACTCGTTGCTCATTGGCGATCAGTGCGGAGCGCATACGTTCCCCTACATCGAGAACAAAAATAACTCGGCCACGATTGAACACGAGGCGAGCACATCGAAGGTCAGCGACGACCAGCTGTTTGCGTGTCAGCAACGCGGCATCGAAACCGAACAGGCAGTCAGCATGATCGTAAACGGTTTCTGCAAAGAGGTGTTTCGTGAACTGCCAATGGAATTTGCCGTCGAGGCAGGAAAATTATTAGAAGTCAGCTTGGAAGGTGCTGTTGGATGAGTCTACTCAATGTATCAGACCTGCACGCAAGCGTTGTTACAGACGACGGACCCCAACCCATTCTGAAAGGGCTCACCCTTGAGGTAAAGCCCGGTGAGGTGCATGCCATTATGGGGCCTAACGGATCTGGCAAGTCCACCTTGGCTAATGTGTTGTCTGGACGCCCCGGATACATCGTAGACAGCGGCACCGCGACCTTAAACGGACAAGGCCTGCTGGAACTAGAGCCCTTCGAGCGCGCCCAGCTCGGTCTGTTTTTGGCTTTCCAATATCCGGTAGAAATTCCCGGCGTCAGCAACATGGAATTCCTCAAGGCAAGCATCGATTCTCTTGCCCGCGCCCGAGGTGAAGAACAGCCCAATACGGCCACCTTTATGAAACAGGTACGGGAATTGGCAGGATCGTTGGATCTGGACCCAGCCTTTCTCAAGCGCGGGGTGAACGAAGGCTTCAGCGGCGGGGAAAAGAAGCGCAACGAAATCATGCAGTTGCTTCTGCTGCAGCCCAAGCTCGCGCTGCTCGATGAGACCGACTCGGGTTTGGATATCGACGCGCTCAAAGTCGTTGCGGAAGGCGTCAACCGTTACCGCAGTGCGGAAAACGGTGTGGTGCTGATCACCCACTATCAGAGGTTGCTCGATTACATCGTTCCAGATTTCGTACACGTGCTGTCCAACGGTAAAATCATCGAATCCGGAGATAAGTCTCTGGCGTTGGAACTGGAAGCCAAAGGGTACGCATGGCTGACTTAACACTGCCTACGACATTGGCGACTCCGGACTGGCTCGCGGACCTGCCTGACGCTGGCTCTCTGCCCGAGGTTCTGGAGCAGGCGCTCAACAGCCCTGCCCATCGGGAGCGCTGGAAGTACACCAAGCCGGGGCCCTTTGTCGCCGCAACGCAGCATCCGATGATCGATCCGGACATCGGCGGTGAAAGCCAAAACGGCGTTGCGTTAAACCAATCGATTGATGCACCGCTCGCGGGTTTCGATCTGGATCAAGCGCCGGAAGCCATCGCTCGCCTATGTTATGCCGACCATGTCATGACGCTCGATGTTTCGGCATCGACCGACGAACCCATTGTTATCAACCACGCCGGCAACACGAGACCCATGTTGATTCGCGTCGCCGCCGGCGTCAGCCTCACGCTGCTGGAGAGTGCGGACGCCAGTGATGACGCCCAGCAGTCGATCTGGATTGATCTGGCACCCAACGCCCGAGTGGAGCATTCGCGCAACGCATTGAACGATGCTCCCTCACATTGGCAGTACCTGAACGTGCATTTGCAGGCCGGCGCGCACTATCAGCTGAACAATCATGTGGCCGGATGCGGTTCCCGTCGACAAGACATTCATATCATCATGGACGGACAAGGCGCGGAAGCCACGCTAGTTTCTGCGGGTAAAGTCGATGGCAAAATGGCGCTGGACCAACAGGTAACCCTAGAACACAGGCAACCTCGCGGCCAAAGCAAACAAACCATCCACAACATCGTGGCCAATGGTGGCAAATGCACGTTCAATGGACGCATCCACATTCACGAGGGTGCTGCGGGAACCGACGCCCAGCTGTCGAACAAAAATTTGGGTATGGGCGAACACGCGACCATCAACACGAAGCCCGAACTTGAAATTTACACCGACGACGTCAGTTGCTCCCATGGCGCAACCGTCGGCACCATTTCCCAAGACGCGCTGTTTTATCTGACCAGCCGCGGCATCGATCGAACCGCCGCAGAAGCCCTGCTGAGCCAAGGTTTTCTGCGCCAATGCATTGATGGTCCATTAGCGGATCAAGCACTTACCGCTCTCGTAGGCAGAGCCAGAGAAGAATCATGAACATTCGTGACGAGTTTCCCATCCTGACACGCAGCAGTCGAGGGAAGCCCTTGGTCTATCTGGACAACGGGGCGACTACCCAAAAACCCGAGTCGGTGATCAATGCCGTCACCAGCTACTATCGCCAGCACAACGCCAACGTGCACCGGGCGGCTCACGAGCTGGCCGAGGAAGCCACCGCACTGCTGGAAGACTGCCGCAACAAAGCCCAAGCGTTTGTGAACGCAGCCCATCGCGAAGAAATGATCTTTACGCGAGGCACCACCGAAGGCATCAACCTGGTCGCCCAAGTGATCGCCGAGCGCGTCAAAGCCGGTCAGGACATTGTGATCAGTCAGCTGGAACACCACTCGAACATTGTGCCTTGGCAGCTCTTGGCTCAGCGCACCGGGGCGAACATCAAGGCCATCGACATCACTGAAACTGGGGACCTTGACCTTGCCCACGCAGCAGACCTCATCACAGACAACACCGCCTTGGTAGCGATTACCCATATCAGCAACGGCCTCGGGTCAATGATCCCTGTAACCAAGCTCATTGAACAAGCCAAACAGGCAGGCGCTCTGACCCTGGTGGATGGTGCCCAAGCCGTACTGCACGCGACCATAGACGTGCAGGCACTTGACTGCGATTTCTACGTTTTCTCAGGCCACAAAATGTTTGCCCCAACCGGTATTGGCATTTTGTACGGTCGCTTGGCCCTGCTGAACGAACTGCCACCATGGCAGGGCGGCGGCGAGATGATTGACCACGTCAGCATTGAATCCAGCACCTATCAACAGGCGCCCTTCCGCTTCGAGGCGGGCACACCCAACATTGCAGGCTGTGCTGGATTAGGCGCAGCCTTTGATTACATCACGAAACTGCCCATGAAGATGCTGATCGAACAAGAAGCCGCACTGGTGCGTAAGGCTCTGTCTGGACTGAAACAAATTCCGGGATTGCGCCTGGTCGGTGAGCCCGCGGAGCGGGCGTCCGTGATATCGTTTTTGCTCGACGGTAGTCATCCGAACGATGTCGGCACCCTACTCGACCAACAAGGCATCGCCGTGCGCACGGGCCATCACTGCAACATGCCTTTGATGACTCGATTGGGTATCCCTGGCACCGTGCGGGCATCCTTTAGTCTGTACAACAACGAAGACGACGTGGATGCACTTATAAACGGTGTGGCAAAAGCCGCGACTTTTCTTTAAACAGAGCCCACGTCATTGAGATATCGATTATGAGCACACCGCAAATTACCGTTTCAGAACGCGCTCAGGAGCATATTCGTGTTCAGGTGCAGCAAACACGCACCAATTTTCTACGATTAGGCGTCAAAGAGAGCGGCTGCAATGGCTTTATGTATACGCTGGATTTTCTCGAATCTGCCGAATCCGACGATCACTTACTCGAAGTAAACGATGGCGTCACCGTTTGCATCAAGGATCAGGATCTACCCTTGGTCGATGGTACGGAAATCGACATGGTGACCCAAGGCTTGAACTCCGCCTTGGTGTTTAAGAACTCAAATGCCACCAGCTATTGCGGTTGTGGTGAAAGTTTCGCCTTGGTTGACGAGGCTGAAGAGTCCGATGGCGGCACGACCGCTGCATCCGATCTCGCCACCGACGCCACTCGGTCGACATAAACCGTGGAAAGACGCATTGTCACCACAACTCGAGACTGCCCGGGCCGGTTAGTGCCTACCGGCGACCCTGTCACAATTCCCGCTGGAGCCTTTATTACTCTGACACAGACATTGGGCGGCAGCTTTACTGTCATCGTAAACGGCAACATGGCCCGTATCGCCGGCGCCGATGCCGACGCCATTGGCTTGACCGTGGAACCCTTGACCTTTGAGCCTAGCGGCAAGCCTACGGAAGTCGATGTCGACCACATTTGGCATGCTCTGCGTTCGGTGTATGACCCTGAAATACCGGTGAACATAGCGGATCTAGGCCTCATCTATGCCGTTAAGATCGATGCAGCCCACGCCGCAATCGACATGACGCTGACCGCGCCGGGTTGCGGCATGGGCCCAGTGCTGATCGAAGAGGTAAAGGATCGGGTGCGGCAAGTACCAAACTTGACCGACGTTGATGTTGCGTTGGTTTTCGATCCACCTTGGTCGCGAGACATGATGAGCGAAGAAGCGCAGCTTGAACTGGGAGTGTTTTGAGAGTGACCCTAGATGAGTTACTGGACACCTTTGAATTCTTCGACGATTGGGAAGACAAATACCGTTTCATCATAGATCTGGGGAAGGAACTGCCCGGCTTGCCGGACACCGACAAAACCGACGCCCATCTGATTCGCGGCTGTCAAAGCCAAGTGTGGCTGACTTACGAATCCACTGACGAGCTGCTTCGGTTCAACATGGACAGTGACGCCCACATCGTTCGCGGGTTGATCGCGGTTGTTTTGATTGCGATCCAGAACCGGAGCGGAGCTGAAATCCAACGGCTGGACATTGAGGGCATCTTCGGCCAGCTGGATCTGCTAGCTCACCTGTCCGTCACTCGAGGCAATGGATTGCGAGCCATGGTGAGCCGCATCAAAGAGGTCGCACACAGGCACACTGATTAGTCAGTCCCGACAGGGCCTCCCTGCAAACGCTGAAACCGCTCCCAATCTTCCGGTCGATCCACGTCCCATAACGTGTCTAGCAAGGTCACCGACAGCTTCATTTGTTCTGCCCGCTCTAGCGTCTGCGCGAGCACTTTGTCGCTGCCCCAGGCAATGTCCGTAAACAATTTCGCATCAACCTGCTTACAGCCGATAAGCACATAGCCACCGTCTTCCGCAGGACCCAGCACCAAATCCGATGACCTCAGTGCCATGTGTGCCTCACGAATATATTCTGCGGTCATGATAGGGCAATCCGTGCCAATCAAAACAGCCTGATCTGCGCCGTCCGCCAACGCAGATGCCAGTCCATGCAGCATCTTTTCTCCTAAGTCTCCGGCTGCTTGCCGGTGCAACGGCAGAGCGAATCGATTCGCCCATAGATCCAGCGCAGGGTGCGCGACCGCACCCCATAGGGAGACCCGATACTCCGCTTCGGAATCCCCAAGTTCAGCCGTCATGCCCAACGTTCGCAGGGCGAGCATTTCCTGCGCGGCTGCCGCCTTGTCGGCACCCAGGGCAGGGATCAAGCGGGTTTTGCTCACCCCGGCCTGGGGAGCCTTGGTGAATACCAGCACAGCTGGGCTCATGTCCGCCTACCCGACTGGTTCCCATAGTATTCGTCGTAGAGCTTGTCTGCGCTCGAACCAAAAAAGTAACGCAACCGCCACAGCCACATGCGGGCAATAGTCCGCCAAAACCCATCTCGCTCCCAACGCTCGCCGCTGGTGCCGATACGGATATCCGGGGCTAAGAATCCTCCCTGACGGCGCAACAATTTGCTGACTTCGATGTCTTCCATCAGTCGTTGAGATGGATACCCGCCCACCTGCTGAAGCGCGCTGCGATGAAAAAACATCCCCTGATCGCCCGTACATATTTGCGTCAAACGCGACCGCCAGTTCATCGCTCGAGCCACCCACACTAAACCTGCGTGATGACCAAGGAGTTGAATATCGAAGCGACCCCACACCGGCTGTCCT
>JAACDS010000215.1 GCA_009936895.1 Pseudomonadota bacterium | reverse complement strand
GCGTTACGCACCGACTGGACCAGTTCGTCCTGTAGGGCTGCAAAATCTTGATTGATGCCATCCTTCATCAACAGCAAACCCACAGGAACCTGACCTTTTTCTGCATCGGCGATGCCGACCACAGCGCATTCGGCGACGGCGGGATGCTCCGCAACCACCTCTTCAATACGACCGGTGGACAAACGATGCCCTGCGACATTTATCACATCATCGGTGCGACCCATAACAAACACATAGCCGTCTTCATCACGGTAGCCTCCGTCACCGGTCAAATAAAAACCGGGATACTCGCTCCAATAGCTGTCTTCGTAACGCTGATGGTCACGCCAGACCGTGGGGAACGCACTCGGCGGCAGAGGAGCTTTGACCACGATCGCGCCTTCCTGATTCGGCCCAACCTCTTTGCCATCGGCATCCAGCACACGTAGATCCCAGCCCGGTGCAGGCAGCGTGCAAGAGCCCGCCTTGGATTCCAGCAGTTCGATGCCGGCCATGTTGGCGCAAATCGACCAGCCGGTTTCGGTCTGCCACCAGTGATCGATCACTGGAACGTCCAAATGTTCTTTCAGCCAATGATACGTCGGCGGATCGAGGCGCTCGCCGGCGACGAATTGGTACTGCAGGCTGGATATATCGTGCTTGGCAAGCAGCGCACAGTCCGGATCTTCCTTGCGCATAGCACGAAAGGCCGTGGGAGCCACAAAAAAACTCTTCACCTTGTGCTCTGCCAGGACACGCCAAAAAGCACCAGCATCCGGCGTCCTCACCGGCTTGCCTTCGTAAAGTATCGTCGTACAGCCAGCAAAGAGCGGCCCGTAAACAATATACGAGTGTCCAACCACCCATCCCACATCCGAAGCCGCCCAGTACACATCGCCAGCCTGAACCCCATAAACCGCACTCATGCTGTAGTTCAGCGCCACCGCGTGACCGCCGTTATCTCGAACAATACCCTTAGGTTTGCCTGTCGTGCCTGAGGTGTACAACACGTAGAGTGGGTCCGTCGCCTGCACGGGTACGCAGTCAACCGGCGACGCGGCATTTTCCCAAGCGTGCCAATCGATATCTCGCGGAGCCTGCAGGGTCGCTTCACACTGGTCACGCTGCAGCATGACCACGTGCTCGGGTTTGTGTTCGGCCAGATCAATGGCGTCATTCAACAACGGTTGGTAGGCGATGACTTTATCCACTTCGATACCACACGACGCCGCTAGCACAACCTTCGGACTGGAATCATCAATCCTCATGGCCAGCTCTTTTGGTGCAAAGCCACCAAACACCACAGAATGGATCGCACCAATGCGCGCACAGGCCAACATCGCTGCGGCAGTTTCCGGCACCATGGGCATATAGATAATGACCACATCGCCCTTGGATACACCAAGTTCGACTAGACCACCGGCGATGGTTGCGGTTTTCTCCAGCAGCTGCGAAAACGTAAAATGCTCGACGGTGTTGGTAACCGGCGAGTCATAGATCAGAGCGGTTTGATCGCCCCGCCCCTGCGCCACATGCTGATCCAATGCGACGTAGCAAGAGTTCAGCACCCCGTCCGAAAACCAACGCCACACACCATGTTCATCTTGATCAAGAACGGTCTGAGGCTTCGTGATCCAAGGAATACGGGAAGCCTGTTCTGCCCAAAAGCCCTGAGGGTCCTGCAACGATCTTGCATAGATCTCGGCATAACCCGTTTGATGATTGGCTGTTGGCATAGAGGCTCCTGAATTTCGTTTTGGCAAATGGGCGCAGCCATCAGTTAACGTTTGGACTGAACGCTTCGTCTCAACAAACTAATCTGCTCAAATCAGAGGCACCACGCGCGCCGGTCAAACACGCGAGATTTTAATGCTGAGTATATCGTTTGACTTGGGCTGGTTTAGGGCAACGCGCGATCAAATCTTTGTAGGCCTTCGTGCGCTTTCCAATACGCTTGTGCTCACAGTAAAAATCTACAGCACGCTCCCACGCGTCCACGCGACCGTGTTTGGTAATCGAGACTGTCGTGTTCACGATTTTCAACCGAACCCGCGACATAACGCCAACCTGGAAAACCGGCGTCATGGTGCCGCTTTTCTCACGTTTCATCCGACACAAAATGCCCTTTACCTGTCCGGTCGCGTCTAGCTGAATCTCGCGATCACTTTTGTCTCGTGCTTTTTGCTGAAGGGTTTTCAGCTCTTCATCCCGGGCGTCTGCTACCGCTTTGACCTCAGCTTTCTTCGCACCGCGCAGCCGCTTACTGTTCTCTTTCAGAGAGAAATATTCTTGGTATGTTTTTCCCTCGATCTGGCGTCGCACTCGATAACCATAAAATCGTGGGTTGTCTAGCAATTCTAAACTCATGAAAAACTCTTCCTTGCACATTATTATTTTTCGAATGGGACAGTTGCTCCCTCAAGCACCGGTCCAATCTATAGACAGCCGTTAGCCCAAGTTTACTAACGACTGGCCTCTCTCCTTTCTTTTCAAAGATAAGGCCTCTTACTGTATTTAACCCGAATTCTGTTGGGTTTTCACGAGAGAAGGGACTGCATAGCAGAAAAGGATGCTTTAACCTGACACAACTCCTTGTTCTGTCAACTGAGCGATCTCTGTCGCCGTCAAACCGAAGTCGGCAAGCACCGATGCTGAATCCTCTCCGGGTACGCGCGGCGCTTGAATCGCCCCCGCCGGCGTTCTAGAAAATCTCGGCGCTGGTGCCTGTTGTAACACACCCGCCACCTCCTGATAGCTGTTACGCGCCACGTTATGCGGATGATCCGCGGCGTCTATCAGATTGAGCACCGGCGCAAAACACACATCGCTGCCTTCCATAATGTCGCACCACTGGGCTTGGGTTTTGGTCAGAAACACTTCCGTCAGCTTTGCCTTCAGTTCACCCCAACGACCTTTGTTCATCTGCGGCTGAAAGTAATCTGCATCTAGGCCCGCCTTCTCCATCAATAGCGCGTAAAACTGGGGCTCAATAGATCCTATCGAAACGTGCTCACCGTCCGCGGTTTCGTAGGTGTCATAAAAGTGCGCACCGCCGTCAAGCAAGTTCGTGCCCCGCTGAGTGTCGAATGCGCCGCTGGCCGACATAGAATAAAACATCGCCATCAGCGCGGCGGTTCCGTCAACCATGGCGGCGTCAATCACTTGCCCCTCATTGGATTTGGATACCTCCACCAGACCACAGACCATGCCATAGGCCAGCAACATGCCACCGCCGCCAAAATCGCCTACCAAATTCAGTGGCGGAACAGGCCGCTCGCCAGGCCGACCAATGGCATGCAGCGCTCCCGCTAACGATATGTAATTGATGTCATGGCCAGCAGCCTGGGCCATTGGTCCTTCTTGGCCCCAGCCCGTCATACGGCCATAGACCAGTCGAGGATTACGTGCCTGGCACTCGTCAGGGCCTAATCCCAACCGTTCGGTTACTCCCGGGCGAAAACCCTCGATCAGACCGTCTGCGCCTTCCACCAGGCGCAGCACGGTCTCGACACCTTCAGGACTTTTTAGATCCACGGCAATGGAGCGGCGATTTCGAGTCAGCACGTCCTTCGGCGCTTCGGTGGCCTGGGCCGCAGCGATACGCTCCACACGAATCACTTCAGCCCCCATGTCTGCCAGCATCATGCCGCAAAAAGGTCCCGGGCCGATGCCCGCCAGTTCGATGATTTTAAACCCGTTCAATGGACCCATGATTTACTCCCCATATCTCGTCGTGCGTGTTTTAACGTTCAGCCGTCAATCTTACGGGCGACGGCCAATTTCAGCCACCAGCTAAATGCCATAAACTGTTATTCGACAATCAATCACCGGCCAAAGCCAAAAGCCAATGCGGAAAATTATTCACTGCGACTGCGACAGCTTTTACGCGTCAGTGGAAATGCGGGATGACGCGAGCCTGCGCCAATTGCCCATCGCTGTCGGCGGCAGCGCAAGCCGGCGGGGCGTGATAGCAACCTGCAACTACGAAGCTCGCAAGTACGGCCTGCATTCCGCCATGCCAATGGCACAGGCACTCCGACTCTGCCCAGATCTCGTCGTCGTGCCGACAAATATGGAAAAGTACCGGGTTGAAAGTAAGCGGGTGCAGAGCATCTTCTACGATTACACGGACTTGGTGGAACCACTGTCTCTGGACGAAGCCTTTTTGGATGTGAGCGAATGCAAGCGGCATCGCGGCAGCGCAACGCGTATCGCCGAGGAGATACGCAATCGAGTGCGAGAAGAGGTCGGCATCACCATTTCAGCCGGCATCGCGCCAAATAAATTTCTGGCTAAAATCGCCTCAGACTGGAAAAAACCCGACGGCCAATTCACCGTGACCCCTCATGACATTGAAGCGTTCATGGTCGACCTGCCCGTGGCCAAAATTTTTGGCGTGGGCTCTGTCACGGCGAAAAAGATGAGCGCCATGCAAATTCATACCTGCGGCGATTTACAGCAGGTCGACGCCAGCGAGCTGGCCAAACGCTTCGGCAAATTCGGCACCCGCCTGCATCAACTGTGCCGAGGCCAAGACGAGCGCCCTGTCAGCCCCAACCGCGTCCGCAAATCCATCAGTACCGAACGCACCTTCGCCGAGGATCTGCCTACCTTGGCCACATGCGAAGCTCAACTGCGGCCGTTGTTTGAGGATTTACAGCGTCGAATTGCCAAGGCGCGATGCGAACATCGAGTAAAAAGCCGAGGGCTCAAGCTGCGGTTTGAAGGATTCGACACAACAACCGTTGCGAGCACAGGACAAGATATGTCCATCGAGAGCTATCTGCATTTGCTTAAAACCGCATGGGATCGCCAGCAAAAGCCCGTGCGGCTTATTGGTCTGGGGGTACAGCTGCGCGCAGACGATAACCCTGATCAAACCACTTTGTTTGGCGAAGATCCCGAAACCGATCGCTAACTGGAAAACTGAATGTCAGCAAAGCGCGCATAGAGCTCACTGTCCTTGACCAATTCTGCGTGCGTGCCGCTCGCAATTAACTCGCCTTCTTCAAAGACCAAAATTCGATCAGCCTGCCGAACTGTCGATAGCCGATGGGCAATCACCAAGATCGTCATCTCGCCTTTCAGCGCCTCCACACTTCTGCGGATACTTTGCTCGCTTTCCGCATCCAGCGCACTGGTGGCTTCATCCAACAGTAAGAACGCCGGCTCGGCAATCAGCGCCCGGGCAATGGCAAGCCGCTGTCGCTGACCTCCAGACAATCCGACCCCATCCTCCCCCAGCATGGTCTGAAGCCCTGGAGGCAAGGCATCCACAAAGGCTTTCGCGTTAGCTAACGCCAAGGCGCGGTTTACTTGTTCATCTGTCGCACTTGGCTGGGCATAGATCAGGTTGTCTCGCACAGTGCCCGAGAACATCGACGGCGTCTGGGGTACAAATCCAAAGGCATTTCGCAGAGCATGCAAACTGAGTTCTCGCGTCTCGATGCCCCCCATGGAAATCGACCCACTATCAACATCATAGAAGCGCTGCAGCAAATCGAAGAACGTGCTCTTACCCGCACCCGATGGGCCAACTAAGGCCACCATCTCGCCGGGCTGCACCTGAAAACTCAAATCGTTCAGCACGCGCTGATCCGGCCGGCTAGGATATCGGAACCCCACATTTTCCACCGTCAGATCCAATGACTGCACAGGTGGCAGAACGTCTATTGGGCCGTCTTTGATTTCGCTTGGCGACTCCAGCAACTCCACCAGACGTTCTGTCGCCCCAGCCGCGCGCTGCAAATCACTCCAAACCTCTGAGCTCGCACCGACAGAACCCGCCACAATGAACGCATAGAAGATAAAGGCCGCCAAATCGCCGGGGCTCGTGCGACCGCTCAAAACGTCTTGGCCGCCGACCCAGAGCAAGGTGGCCACAGCGCCAAACACCAGCAGCATAACCACCGCGACCAAGACGGCTCGCAACCAAACCCGCTGCAAGGCGACAGACAAGGCGCGCTCCACAACCCGGCCAAACTCCGCGATATCCGCTCCTTGATGGTTGAATGCCTGAACGATTTTTATGTGCCGAAAGCTCTCGCTCACGTGACTGCCCACATCGGCCAGTCGATCTTGATTGGCACGGGACAGCGACCGCACTCGACGACCAAAGAAAATCACCGGCAGGACCACAAAGGGCACGCTGGCCAACACGATCAATGACAGCTTGGCATTGGTCACAACCAACAGCACCATGCCGCCCAGAAACATCAGTATGTTGCGCAGCGCAATCGAGACAGACGAGCCGATCACAGTTTGCAGCAAGGTCGTATCCGTCGTGACCCGAGACTGAATTTCGCTGGGCGCATTGTGTTCAAAGAAGCCCGGATGCAGGTGAACGAGATGATTAAATACCGCGAGACGAATATCGGCACTCACCCGCTCACCCACCCAAGAGACAAAGTAAAAGCGAATAAACGTGCCTGCCGTGAGCACGACGATAAAGGCAACAAAGAGCGATAACGATTGATTGAGCAGGGCCACCTCGCCACTGGCAAAGCCACTGTCGATTACCAGCCGAATGCCTTGGCCCAGAGACAGTGTTGCACTGGCGGTAACAATGAGCGCAATACTGGCGATCACCACTTGGGGCAGATAGGGGCGCAGAAATGAAAACGCCGGACGAAGCCGGCGCATGTTCTTGGAGGTGGGTCTTTCTTCTTCTGTCATCGCCCTATTATGGCGCGTTTGGCCTGTCGCACACCACCATCAAGCAGCCTACTTACAATCTTTTGGTACCCGGGCGTTCTGGGTGAGCATCTGGCTAATATGCAGGATGCCATCGTAATCTCCGGCAAAACCATCCGAGCGTTCATCGTGGGGATGACCAACAAACTCAATATGGATTTCCTGATAAGGCTCGCTGGTCGATTCCTCATGAAAGGCTCGCAATTCGGCACTAATCGACCCCCAACCGTGACTCACCCAGTACACCATGGAGTCGCCGCAGGCTCCAAAGGTATCAACCTCATGGCCGTGGACATAAAGCCCAGCATATTTTTGATCTTGACCAGAAACGCAGGCCGTCGTCAGGAACACAGCGAACACCAATGAGTATTTTTTCATGCAGCGCCCCAAAAATATTTGTCTCAAAGAGATCTGTCATTGGGACATTTGAGTGTCATGCGCGGCATTCTTCAATCACCTCTGACCAACCTGTTGCTCATCACGACAACAGGGTCCCGTACGTAATCAATTGCCTGATAAACTCGCTCTGCCTGCAAATTCGATTGCCGGATCATCAGGTTAATCTTCGGGCATTCATGACAGGCCAGTCGCGCCTCCACCACCTGCATCAATTCTCGGGCCAAGCCCCGATTTTGATGACTAGGGGTCACTGCAAGATAATTCACGCTACCTCGATGGCCGTCGTAACCGAACATCACCGTGGCGACGATCTCGCCCTGGCAGAGACCGACAAGAAAACCGTCCGCGAGTGACATAACTTGCGCACAATGTCCTTCACCGGATCGTTCCAAGCAACAGCCAAACCACACGCTTTCCAAATTGCGACGACACGAGCTTCATCGGCCTTCTCTTACGTTCTGACGTCCAATAGTTCTGCCTTGCCACGCTGACAAAAAAGTCTAACGTTTCTTCCAATTGTGTGAACTGAAGCAGTTCACACAATCCGCAGGCTTCCCAGTTTTCCAAAGCGATT
>JAACDS010000214.1 GCA_009936895.1 Pseudomonadota bacterium | reverse complement strand
CCTGAACGGAAAGCAAAGGTGTCATGCTGCGTCCTTTCCTTTGTGGCCCGCTGCCTGACGTGCCTCGCAATAATCGGTGTCAGAGCAGACAAACATCCGCCCACCGGCGTCATCGATGATCAACTCATCCAGATAGCTATCTGTCGCACCGCACATCCCGCAGCGGTGATCAGCCTTGGACGCCTCAAACGGATGATCCTCAAAATCGAGGCTGACCACTTGGGTATAAGGGGGCAGCGCGTAAATACGTTGCTCGCGCCCCGCGCCAAAAAGTTGGATTGCGGCCATATCGCCCAGTTTGGGGTTGTCGAATTTGGGGATCGGCGAGGGATCCATCACATAGCGCCCTTCGACTTTGACCGGATAGGCATAAGAGGTCGCGATATGACCGTGGCGGCTGATATCTTCATAAAGTTTAACATGCATCAGTCCATATTCTTCGAGGCTGTGCATCTTGCGTGTCTCGCTTTCACGGGGTTCGAGAAAGCGCAGCGGTTCCGGGATCGGCACCTGATAGACAAGGATCTGCCCCTCGTTCAGCGGCTCTTCGGGGATCCGGTGCCGGGTCTGAATCACAGTGGCGTCACTTGTTGCAGTGGTCGTCGCAACTCCAGCAGTGCGTTGAAAGAAAGTCCGAATTGAGACGGCGTTTGTGGTGTCATCGGCCCCTTGGTCGATCACCTTGAAAGTGTCTTTGGGCGTCAGCACCGCAGCCGACACCTGAACGCCGCCTGTTCCCCAGCCATAGGGCATTGGCATCTCGCGAGAGGCGAAAGGGACCTGATAGCCGGGAATGGCAAGCCCTTTGAGGATTGCGCGGCGGATCATCCGTTTGGTTTGTTCGTCCAGATAGGCGAAGTTATACTCGGTCATTCCGCTGCCTCCTGCACCTGTTGCGCACCCGCTTCTCGACGGAGCTTGCGCACCAGTTCCAGCTCAGACTGAAAATCGACGTAATGGGGCAGTTTGATATGTTCTAGGAACCCCGTCGCCTGAATGTTGTCGGCGTGATACAGAACGAATTCTGCATCCTGTGCAGGTGCACCAACGTTATCCTCGCCCAATTCTTCCCAGCGTAGCGCGCGATCGACCAAGGCCATGGAGATTGCCTTGCGCTCGGTCTGGCCAAAGACCAGCCCATAGCCGCGCGTGAACTGCGGCGGCTCGGTTTTCGAGCCGGTGAATTGGTTGACCGTTTCGCATTCGGTCAGGATCACTTCTCCGACCTCAACGGCAAATCCCAGTTCAGGGATGTCCATCTCAACCGGTACCGATCCGATCCGTAGCTCGCCCACAAATGCATGGTTGCGCCCGTAGCCGCGCTGCGTGGAGTAGGCGAGGCCAAGGGTAAAACCCTCGTCCGCGCGGGTCAGCGCTTGCAGGCGCAGGGCGCGGTCGGCGGGCATTTCCAGCGGTTCGCGGGTCAGGTCGGGGGGCGGGGTATCGTCATGGGGGGCCTCTTCAATCAGCCCTTCGCGGTTCAAGAATTCGGTGACATGCGGGACAGTGTCCGTCTCGGCGTCACGTGAACGAGCCTTGGGCACCTCGCCATCGGCGGCCAGTTTGAAATCAAGCAAACGGTGCGTGTAGTCAAATGTTGGACCCAGGACCTGCCCGCCGGGCAAGTCCTTGAACGTGGCCGAGATCCGCCTGTCGCAGGTCATAATGCCGGTATCGACAGGCTCGGACGCACCAAAGCGCGGCAGAGTGGTGCGATAGGCGCGAATGAGGAAGATCGCTTCGATCAGATCGCCACGCGCCTGCTTGATTGCAAGTGCCGCAAGGTCCTGATCATAAAGCGACCCTTCGGCCATGACGCGATTGACGGCAAGACTTAGTTGCTCGCGGATTTGCGCAAGGCTGAGCTCTGCGATATCCGTGTTACCACGGCGTTCTTCGGCGAGCCAAGCATGGGCATTCTCGATTGCCCGCTCTCCGCCTTTGACTGCTACATACATGTCAGGATGTTCCTATTTGCACTATCGCTTCGCTACTTGAGCGCGAGACTTCGGTTGACCGGGGCAAAGCCGCGAGGCGTTCGCCACAAGTAAGAATGAAATCCAGCCCCAGCGGGAACAGGGTTCGATTGGCCTGAAACGCTTCCAATTCTGGCAAGGAAAGTGTTGCCGTTTCCTCGATACCGGGACCCGTCAATGTTGCACCTGAGGCGGCAAGCTCTGAACATTCGACGATGAGCGTGGCCGAGCGGTCAGGGTACTCGGACGTGCCGAGCGGGTAGACGGCGAGCGGCGCGAGCGCGTCCCACTTGCCAACCGCAAACATACAATGCGCGGGGCCAACAAAAGGGACACCTGTGTGAAAGGCCAGCCACGCCCGCGCCGCTTCGCAATCCATATCACCAGCCAGATAAACCGGTGTTTCCGTGTCGCAGAGTGTCAGCAGAACGGCACCTATCGCGGGCGACAGCGGCGCAGGGGGTGCTGCCCCTTCTATATCCTGAATCGTGCCGGGGCGCGCCATGGCCTCCATCACACTACGAAAGGCGTCGGCTGACTGGGTGGCTGGATCGGCAAAGCCGCCGGACAGGGTGTTTGCCTGCATCAGTTTTCTCCCCGGGTCATGTTAAAGAAATCAACCTTTGTCGCGGCTGCCTTGGCCGCGCGGGCGGCTTTCAGGGTGGCCATCCCTGCCTCCAGAGGCTCAAGGACCGTCTCGCGCAGCCTATTTGCCATTCCCGTCTGCATCAGCGCATCAACCAGAGCGGCGACCTCGGCGTCTGCTTTGCTGCGCCCTTGAATATAGCTGTGCCCGACTTCGCCGGTTTCCAACGTCAAAGCGCAGCGAGTTATCGTCATCTCGCCCAGATTGAAGGGTGCGCCAGTGGCACCAGCGCGAGCGCGGACCATCGTGCTGCCAATTTCCGGAGCACGCAGCCACGTAAAGTCAGGGCGCGATATTTCAGCATCCAATAGTGCGGCCACACGGCCTTCGGGCGCTTTAGCCAGCAGACCCATCCATGCCTTGCGGGGATTATTTTCGCTCACAGTGTCTTTCATCTCGACAACTTGTCTCTTTTCTATACAACTATACATATTTTATCATATTGATGTCCTAATGACAGAAGAGTTTTGTGAAATTTGCGTGACAGTTCTGACAAAACCCCGATCTGGAAAGCCATCGCTAGCGCTTTGCGCAGCGATTTGGCCGAAGGGCGCTATACCCCCGGTGACAAGCTGCCGACCGAGGCTGCGCTGGCAAACCGATTTGGCGTGAACCGTCACACGGTACGCCATGGGATTTCTGTATTGGTCGAGGAAGGGCTGGTGCGTACCCGTCGCGGTGCAGGGGCCTTTGTCGCGGCCACGCCGACCGACTATCCGATTGGCCAGCGAGTGCGGTTCCACGAAAACCTGAACGCCGCAGGCCGCAGACCCGAAAAGCGCAGGCTCGCGTTGGACGAGCGTGCTGCGACGATTGGCGAGGCTCAGGCCTTGCAGATCGAGGCAGGCGATCCAGTCTGTGCTTATCATGGGCTTTTATTGGCAGATGGTCAGCCGATTGCCGTATTTGAAAGTCTGTTTCCACTGGCGCGCCTTGGAGGGATTACCGCTGCATTGAAGGAAACAAGCAGCGTCACAGAAGCTTTAAGTGTTGTAGGCATCGACGACTATACGCGTGCCTCAACCCGCCTGACGGCAGTTCGCGCCACGGCAACCCACGCGCTGCTGTTGCATGTTGCCGAAGGCGATCCGCTGCTTAGATCGTCGAGTCTAAATCATTCCCAGGGTGGGCTGCCCGTAGAATCCGGTCGCACTTGGTTTGCAGGTGACCGGGTAACGCTGACGCTTGAAGCGTAGGACTTGCTCATCGGCACAGCACCCGTAACGGGGCTGGCTTGCCGATGGTCTTGGAATGTCTGATCGGTCTTAAAGCTGTCGTCGTCTGTATCGCGTGCTACAAAATCTTCACTTTCTAGATCTCTCTAATTCATATATTCGTGAATTATGGAAACACTGATTCCCAACCGCCTTTCGACACTTGGCCATCCCCAACGGCTGGCGCTATTCCGGCTGCTGATGCGACGCTATCCCGACTGCGTTCCTGCGACAGAATTGGCGCAGGCACTCGGACTAAAGCCGAATACTCTGTCGACCTATGTGAACGCGCTGATGCAAGCCGGTCTGATCAGCCAAAAGCGTGTTGGCACATCCTTGCGCTATGCAATCGACATGGATGCCACCCGCGAGACCGTCGATTACCTTCTGCACGACTGTTGCAGGGGGAGGCCTGAGATTTGCGCCCCAAATGCCTATTCCGCGATTCACGGAGACATTCAAATGGGCGACCGAAAATTCAACGTCCTGTTCGTTTGCACAGGCAACTCTGCACGGTCCATCTTCGCCGAGTCCATCTTGCGCGACCTCGCCGGTGATAGTTTTTTTGCTTACTCGGCAGGCATCAAGCCGCGCTCGGAACTGAATTCGTTTGCACTCGAGGTTCTGGAACAGAAGGGGCATGATGTATCAGTCCTTCGTTCCAAGAACATTTTTGAGTTTCAAGGGGCGGATGCCCCAAATTTCGATTTCGTCTTCACCGTCTGCAATCAGGCGGCCAATGAAGAGTGTCCCTTTTGGCAAGGCCAGCCCATCAGTGGGCATTGGGGGCTGCCTGATCCGGTGAAAGTTGAAGGCTCGGATGCACAAAAAAGCCTTGCCTTCCATCAGACATACGGCGCGCTACGGAACCGCATGATTGCTTTTTTAGCTTTGCCCCTTGCTTCGTTGGACCGGTTGTGCTTGCACAAAGCTGTCGATGCGATCGGCCAATCTACTGACAAATGGTCACAGATATGACTGTTTACGCACTCAACGGCCTAGGCCGCATCGGCAAGCTGGCCTTGAAGCCGCTACTGGAACGGGGGGCAAAAATTGCATGGATCAATGACGCGGTGGGTGATCCCGAGATGCATGCCCATCTGTTTGAGTTCGACACGGTCCACGGCCGCTGGAAGGCCAATTTCGCCCATGATGAGGGTAGCGTGACAATTGACGGCCATTGTCTGCCGTTCATTGGGACCCGCGACATCGCCGCGCTGCCGCTGGATGGTGTTGATGTGGTGATCGACTGCACTGGTGTCTTCAAAACAGAGGCAAAGCTCGCCCCTTACTTTGACGCAGGCGTAAAGAAGGTGGATATATCTGCGCCGGTCAAGGACGGTGACGCCGCCAATATCGTATACGGGTTGAATCACGACATCTACGAACCGGACCGCCACCGCATTGTGACCGCAGCAAGTTGCACGACCAATTGCCTTGCGCCAGTTGTAAAGGTCATTCACGAAAACCTGACGATCAAACACGGCTCTATCACAACGATCCACAATGTGACCAATACACAGACCATTGTGGACCGTCCGGCGAAGGACCTGCGCCGTGCGCGCTCTGCTCTGAATTCCCTGATCCCGACAACCACTGGCAGTGCAACCGCCATCACGCTTATTTATCCGGAACTGACGGGTCGCCTGAACGGTCATGCCGTTCGTGTGCCTCTACTTAACGCGTCGTTGACCGATTGCGTCTTCGAGGTAGAACAAGAGACCACTGCAGAAGAGGTTAATGCACTGTTTAAGGCAGCATCGGAAGGGCCGTTGAAGGGTATCTTGGGCTATGAGGAACGCCCACTCGTTTCCACTGATTACACCAATGATGAAAGATCGAGCATTGTCGATGCGCCTTCTACCATGGTGATCAATGGCACGCAGGTGAAGGTCTACGCGTGGTATGATAACGAGATGGGTTATGCGCACCGCCTGGTGGATGTAGCCTGCTTGGTCGGGAACAGTCTGTGACCGAAAGCGCTACGCGCCCCGAAGGACTGTCGGCCTATATCGCGGTCACGGCGGCCTACTGGGCGTTCATGCTGACCGACGGTGCACTACGCATGCTGGTGCTGTTGCACTTTCACACGCTGGGGTTCTCTCCGGTGCAGCTGGCCTATCTGTTTGTCCTTTACGAAATCGCCGGTGTCATCACCAATCTCTGCGCAGGCTGGATTGCTGCGCGGTTCGGTCTGACGTCAACGCTGTATGCAGGGCTAGGGCTGCAAGTGCTGGCTCTGCTGGCCTTGGCGCGGCTTGATCCTACTTGGGCGATTGGCACATCGGTCGCCTTTGTCATGCTTGTGCAGGGTGCAAGCGGCGTGGCAAAGGACCTTGCCAAAATGTCGTCCAAATCCGCCGTCAAATTGCTTGCACCATCGCAGGACGGAGCTCTCTTTCGCTGGGTGGCAATTCTGACAGGGTCCAAGAACATGGTAAAGGGCGTAGGGTTTCTGCTGGGCGCTGTATTGCTGCCGACACTTGGATTTGTCTGGGCTGTCTTGGGCATAGCCGCGATCCTTGCCGCAATTCTGCTGGCCGTTTTGATTGCCATGCCGCCGGGGCTGCCGAAGGGACGCAAGGACACAAAATTCTCTGAAGTTTTTTCCAAGTCGGCCAACGTGAACTGGCTTAGTGCGGCACGGGTGTTCCTGTTCGGGGCGCGGGACGTCTGGTTTGTCGTCGGCATTCCGATCTATTTCTACGCTGTGCTGTCGGATGGCAGTACTGCAGGCAACCGCGCTGCATTCTTCATGATCGGGACGTTCATGGCCCTGTGGGTCATCCTCTATGGCTTTGTTCAGGCCACCGCGCCCCGCATCCTGCGCGCAGGCGGGCGGTCCGAGACGGACCTGATTGGCGCGGCCCGCACATGGGGCTGGGGCCTTGCTGCGGTTCCGGTGATGCTGACATGCGCGGCTGTCACCGCCACAGAGCCGAAAATTTGGCTCACCCTCACGCTTGTCATCGGACTGTTGATTTTCGGGGCGGTCTTCGCGGTAAACTCATCGCTCCATTCCTACTTGATCTTGTCCTTCACAAAGGCAGAGCGGGTCACGATGGATGTGGGCTTTTACTACATGGCCAATGCGGGTGGGCGGCTGGCCGGAACCTTGCTGTCCGGGCTGACATATCAAGCAGGTGGACTGGCGCTGATGTTGGGCACTGCGGCTGGAATGGTTGCAGCGTCGGCTATCACGGTGGGTTTCTTGAGGCTGGAGAATGGATAGAAATAATCGGATCGTGGCCCTTCAGACCTTGTATCGCTCTTCAAACTCGAAACCATAGGGCGAATGGACAATACTTCGGGGCGAAAGCCCGTAAGTCTCGTTTCTGAGAAAGTCCATCATCCCCTGCGCATCATCGGAGAATGTGGCAATCGTTGCAGGCGAGATTGGCCCGCCGATTGCGATCTCTTCGGGTTTGTCGGCCCTGCGACGAAACTCTTTCAGCAAGAGCGCCACGCGCAGATTATAATGGATATGGCTGGCCAACTGAAACAATCGCGAATTCTGACTGTCAAAGAACACCGGAACCACGGTCGCATTTGATTTGGTAATCATGCGCGCCGTGAACCGACGCCAGCCGGGATCAAATGGCCGCTGGAACGGTTTTGCTGCGGTCGATACGGTCCCACCGGGAAAGACGCCTATCGCGCCCCCTGCCTTAAGAAATTCCAAGGCCTTCGCGCGGGTCTCCAAGTTCAGCTTTACCGCGTCTTTAGTGCTTGCAAAACTGATGGGCAGAATAATCCGGTTAAGATCCGGTGCGTCCTGAAACACACTATTTGCCAGAATGCGGAAATCACCACGCCGCGTTGACAGCAGGTATCCCATTATTAACCCGTCAAGGATACCAAAAGGATGATTTGCGACGACAACCAATGGACCCTCCGCAGGAATGTCCGCGATAGCTCCCGAAACCACATCAAGGCTTAACCCATAGCGGTTGATCATGACTTCCCAGAAACTGCGGCCCTGCGCAATTTCGGCATCATAGTCTCGCGCCCGCTGGATCAGATGAAGCCGGCCGGTTGCATTCTCGATCAGCTTGATCACTGCTTGGCCCAAGCGTGATTTTGCGGACTTTGCATAGGAAACCTGAGAACGGTCGCGTCTATCCATCTGCTTTGACCCTTATGATAAGCCTGCCTTTGCCTAACGGCGCAACGCTACACCTCTGTGACATCTGGTGTCAGATCGTGCCCTCATTGCGCTCCAGAAATTCCTCGGCGCTGAGGTTGCGAAAGTCATCAAGCGCGCCGCGCAGGCGTGCGTGCGGCCAATCCCACCATGCAAGTTCCATAAGCCTGTCAACAATCCGCGGTTGAAAACGAGGACGCAGCAGGACAGCGGGGATGCCTGCCACGATCATGTAGGGAGGCACATCCTTTGTCACAATTGCACCGCCTGCGATAACTGCCCCGTGGCCGATGTTCACTTCGGGCCGGACCTGCGCACCATGGCCAAGCCATGTATCATGACCAATCACCGTGCGACGGCTACGCCTGTGGGCGAACCAAGCATCATCGTGATCTGCATCTTCGAAATAATCGGCCGAGCGATAGTGAAAGTGATGCAAACTTGCTTTTTCCATCGGGTGGTCCGTGGCGCCGATCCGTACGAACGCTGCAATGTTCGAGAACTTGCCCACGGAGGCATTGGCAATGTCGGCAAACCGGTCGCAGTATGAATAGTCATCCATATGGGAATGCGCCAAGCGGCTGCCGCGTCCAATTTCCACATACTGTCCGAATGTTGCATCTGTGATCTCGCAATCGGGATGAATAAAGGGGACATCCGGTTTTAATCTGGTCGTACTCAAAACGCGTGCTCCTCGCCATTCCAGCGAAAGAACTTGCCGGTTCGATCAAGAGTGAGGCCTTCTGCCAAAGCGTTAATCCCTGCCGCGACCCGTTATTTGTCCGTTGTCGGTCTCTCCGGCCATTGAAGACCTGCGTGCGTGATGACAGGATCACTCGTTTGGCGAAGTGAGGTGATCAGAATGCCTGCCATCAGATTTTGCGCCCGATCAGCTTGCCGCGTAGCCAGCCCGAAAACCAATCCATTAACATCACCATCGCGATGATCAGGACAATATAATATGCAACCTCCTCCCAGTCTTTCTGGGTCTGGATTGCTTGGGTCAGCATCAGGCCGATACCACCGCCCGTAATCGCGCCGATGATGGTGGCAGAGCGGGTGTTGGATTCAAGGAAGTAAAGGATTTGGGCCAGAAGCACCGGCACAATCTGCGGTATGACGCCAAAGCGATAGCGTTGGAGCGGCTTGGCTCCGGTCGATGCGACGCCCTCGATTTGCTTTTGATCTACGTTTTCCAATGCCTCCGAGAAGATTTTGCCAAAGGTGCCGGTATCCGTGATCAGGATTGCCAATGCGCCAGTAAGCGGGCCGGGGCCAAAGGCGCGGGCCAAGACGATAGTCCAGATCAGCGCATCCACGCCGCGCACAAAGTCGAATAGGCGGCGGGCGGCAGCGCGCACTAGCATGAACGGCGAGAACCGTTTGGCCGCTAGAAAACCCAACGGCAGAGCGATGATGGCTGCCCCAATCGTGCCAAGGAAGGCCATCAGGATCGTCTCGCCAATGGCCCAAGCCACATCCTTGTGCCGCCACATGGCGTTGTTCCACCAATCGGACACTGCCCCAGTGATATTGCTGCGCGCAGGGTCGATCTGGTCGCCAAACAGGATCGTGGCCAAGGACTGTCCGTAGTAGGGGCTGTCGAGCGTAAACCAGAACAGTTCCCAACCGGGGAAATAATTGAAAACCTCGGTCCGAGCGCCCGTCAAGGTAATGCGGCCTTCGGGTGTGGTGATGCCCACGCGGCGGTCCGAGGCGGAAATCCAATCGGGCAGATCATCGGGCAGGTTGGTCGTGACGGTGCGATCCTCGGCCTGCGCCTCAATCAGTTGGAAGCCGGGAATTTCGATCTCGGTCCGGTTGTCTGGCAGATAGCGCACGATATGCTCGCGCCCCAGATCAATGATGATAGCATCATCGCCAGTCACCCAATCAGGGCGCTGTCCGTCGGGGTAGCGGCCTTTGCGCTCTCCTTCGACGGCATAAGTGATCTCTCCTGACCGATTGTCCCGGGTGACATGCACCTTGTGGGACCAGCTGTCGGAAGCCAGCGTCACGGCGTTTTCCATATTGGCGCGTCCTACAAGACCAGGCAGGTCAAACGCGAAGAAGATGTAAATGAAATAAACTGCGATGACCGCCGGGATGCCAAAGCCAATCAAGCGTTTGCGCTGAAAGAGCTTTTCGGCCTCAAACTTGGTCACGTCCAGATCAATAGTGGTCATTGGCCTTGTCCCTCAGTCAAACGATTGCGGTAGCGGCTGGACACTTGATCGAAGAATACGATCGTGCCGAACAGAAGGATGAAAATCGCGGCGGCTTCATCAAAACGTCCTGGCCCCCAGGCCATAGCGTTTCGCAAATCATAACCAAGCCCACCGGCGCCGACAAATCCAAGTATTGCCGAGGCACGGATGTTGATTTCAAATCGCAACAGCGTGTAGCTCACGTAGTTCGGTGCGACCTGCGGCAGCACACCCAGAAGCATCCGCTGCGACCATGTAGCACCTGTGGAGGCAAGCCCTTCTACAGATTTCAAGTCGGTGTTTTCGGAAACTTCGGAAAACATCTTGGCCAGTGCACCGGCCGTGTGGATTGCAATTGCAATCATTGCGGGAACGGGCCCACCACCGAGTACAAAGATCAGAACCAGTGCGATGACGATTTCGGGCACGGCGCGCATGATATCCGAGATGCGGCGGAACAGGGGGATCAGACGCGGCCATTTCGCCAAGCCGCGGGTGCCGAGCAGCGACAGGAACAAGCCGCCAATTGCACCGATCAGGGTCGAGACAGCGGCGATGTTGATGGTCTCCACCAAGGCGGGAAAATACTTGGCGATCAAGGCAGGCAGATCGGCGCGCTTTTCCCATGCTTCAGACAAAACATCTGCTGGGTAATCGCCGATCTGATGCAGTCCATCTCAGAAACCTCCAGCGTTGCGGTCATCTGCGATATTGAACCCGGAAACCATCAGAACGACGAAAATCAGAAGAGTAAGACCGCCATAGAGCCTGCGGCGCTGTACCTGCGCCATATAGCTGGCTTGAATGCCGTCTACGTGATGTTGCGCGCCACTCAGTGAAATATCTGCCATCCTGACCCCCGGACAAAGAAATACCGGCAGCCCAAAAGGGCTACCGGATACGTCATAAGTATTATCTTAGTTACCAATTACGGACTGGCGTGCCGCTATGATGCTTTCGTACATCGCGTGCGTGACTGGCTGGAAACCCAGCGTATCGCCCGCAGCGACGCCGTAGGCACATTCAGGGTCTGCGTCGTAAAGGCCATCTACCAGTGCAACCATTGTAGCTTTTACATCGTCCGGCAAGGCTTGACGCAGAACGACCGGGCCTTCGGGGATTACGTTGGATTTCCAGATTTGAACCATGTCGTTCATGTCGACGAGACCTGCATCAACCGCTTTGCGCAGCGCGCCGGAGTTGTAGCCGTCTTCCCAGTTGCCCTGACCATCAGCCCAAGTCACGCCGCCGTCGATATCGCCGTTGTTTACTGCGACGATGGTCTGCTCATGACCGCCTGTGAATTTGACTTCACCGAAGTATTCGCCGGACTCCATTGTGATGCCGTCTTTGTACTGCGGGATCTCGATGGATGGAATAAGGTAGCCCGATGTGGAGTTTGGATCACCAAAACCAAACACCTTGCCTTCCATATCATCCAGAGATGTGACGCCGCTATCGATGCGGGCAAAGCCGATAGAATGGTAGCCGACTGAGCCATCAAGGTTGACCTTGATCAAGACAGGCTCAACGGCGTCCGGATCCTGCAGGAATGTTGCGGCATAGGAAGATGCGCCCAACCATGCCATGTCGATGGTGCCACCCAGAAGGCCCTGAATGACGCCATTATAGTCGGCTGGGGCGAAAAGCTTGGTTTCGACGCCGAGCGCTTCGGTCGTGTAATCCGCCAGACACTGGTAGCTGTTCATCCGGTCCTGCGCGTTTTCGCCGCCGAGGATACCGATGCGGAATTCAGTGATCTCTTGGGCAAAAGCGCCCGTGCTGAGGGCTGTAGTGGCGGCAAGCGCCAGTGCGAGGGTCTTTTTCATTGTTATCTCCGTGGTTTGTTGCCCTACCGCTTTGCGGCTGATTGAGGGCAGGTTGGTTAAGGTGGCGTGCTGCAGATGCACAGACTGAAACTGGCTCAGGCGCAGGCTTTCACTTCGCGGACCTCTGACCTGTCCAGTGTTTCGATTTCGGTGGAAGTGGCGGCTTCGGAAAAATCCGTGCCAGCCCCGTAAATGTCACGTGCGACCCCGGTGGTCAGCTGCTCTGGCGTGCCATCGAAGACGATCCGCCCATCGCGCATCCCGATCACCCGGTCGCAATAGCGCCGCGCAGTATCAAGCGTGTGGAGGTTTGCGATCACCATACGCCCGTCTTCTTCGTGAATGCGGCGCAGTGCTTGCATGACCACTTGCGCATTCATCGGATCAAGGCTGGCGATCGGCTCATCGGCAAGGATGATTTTCGGGTCCTGCATCAAGGCGCGCGCGATCGCTACGCGCTGTTGTTGCCCACCCGAGAGGGCCTCGGCCCGTTTCGGGGCCTGTTCGGCAATACCGAGCCGGTCAAGGATTTCGATTGCCTTATGGATATCAGCCTGCGGATACAGATTGAAAAGGGTTGCGACAGTCGAGCGGTTGTTCAGCGTTCCATGGAGCACATTCGATACCACGTCCATGCGTGGTACGAGGTTGAACTGTTGAAAGATCATTGCACAGCGCGATTGCCAATTTCGTCGCGCGGCTCCCCGCAACGAGGTGATGTCCTCGCCTTCAAATGTGATCGTACCGGAGGTCGCCTCATTTAGGCGATTGACCATCCGCAACAGCGTGGATTTTCCTGCGCCAGATCGCCCGATAATTCCGATCATGGATGGTTCGTTTACAGAGATATTGGCCGCATCAACGGCTATTTTCTCTCCAAAGCGTTTCGTCAATGTGTCGATTCTTAGCATATCGCCCCCAAGTTTGGCCGTGGGATACGCGTTGGACATCACAGAATTGTGATACTTATGTCTCAATTACATGACAATTGCGCAAATAGACTGTTACGCTGCGAGATGGAATTTGCATCGTCAATGATGCGTGCTCGCAATCAGGCATCAAGCTTCAAATTCCTTTCTCAGCGCGTTCGGTCGATTTGAGGTCAGGTTAATTTTTATCCGAAGATGGGTGGAAATTTTCTTATAGACAGCTTCTTCATGTCTTGGTTGGACAGGAAGACTTGGATGCCATAGGGGATGTGTTCACAATCGCCATTCAGGTAGCTGCCGAATTGATGAGGTCCAAGGTGAATGATGAGATCCTTGATGCTCTTCTGGCTGGGTTCCCTCTGCCTTGCCTTGCCATTGATCGTGCGGAAAGAATTATCGCTGCAAACACTGAGGCGCTCACGCTAATCAACCAACAGGCTAGGGTGCAAAACTATGTTACTATGCTGCGTCAGCCTGCGCTGCTTGATGCAATCGAGACGACACTGACAGACGGCATGGCACGTTCAACACAGTACCTAAGCAATGATGGGGCGCAGGACGCAGCGTTTCGGGTAAGCTGCCGCGCGGTGCAAGGTTTGGGCCGAGACATCGGAGGCGTCGTGCTCGTATCCTTTGAAGATATTACCGACAAGGAGCAAGCCGGCCAAACGCGCCGCGATTTCGTCGCCAATGTCAGCCATGAATTGTGAACCCCGTTAACGGCACTTATGGGATTTATCGAAACCCTGCGCGGTCCCGCGCGCAATGATCCGGAGGCGGGAGCAAGGTTCCTTGAAATCATGCAAAACGAGGCGGAGCGGATGAACCGTCTTGTTGGCGATCTGATGTCGCTCAACAGGGTTGAGAGAGACGAGCGGGTACGCCTCACGCAAAGCGTCGTGTTGAATGACATTCTGAATTCGACTCTCCACACCTTGCAACCCTTGGCGCGCGAGGCGGATGTGACTTTTGAAACTGAATTCCCCCAGATCCCCGTTACGATGATTGCGGATGGTGATCAGCTTGAACAAGTCTTCACCAATATAATTATGAATGCGATTAAATATGGTGGGTCAGGTGGACGGGTGACGCTGCGAATGACCGAAATCGCGCGCGAACCGGTTCTGCGTGCGCCCGGCGTGCGTATTCAGATCATCGACTATGGCGCTGGCATTGACTCTATCCGCTTGCCACGTCTGACCGAGCGTTTCTACCGCGCCGATGACCATCGTAGTCGAGCGCTTGGCGGCACCGGTCTTGGTCTTGCGATCGTCAAGCACATCATCAACCGTCACCGCGGCCGTCTCTGCGTTGAAAGTGAGCGTGGCAAAGGGAGCACCTTTACGGTTATTCTCCCTATCCAAGAAGGCCTCTGAACCACAAAAGAGTATTTCGACGGCTGTCATAAAAATGTAATGGAACTGTCGCAAAGCTGTAACGTCGCACGCCTAAACGGAGCGGAAGATTCCCGTGGGGGGGCGCTTTTAAATTTACGAACGAGAGACACCCATGTCTTTGATGAAACTCGCAGCATCCGCACTCGCACTATCCGCAATGGCTGCAACAACTGCTGCTGCACGGGACCAGGTACAGATGGAAGATCCACCAACATCACCGCCTGTATGCACCTGCATTTTATCGCCAAAAATAGTGAACGGATGGGTGACCACGTGACCTCTATTGCCGAACAAGTTGTCTACCTCGTTACTGGGGCGATCCCGGATGAGGCGCGCGCCAAAGGCGACGAAACATCATTGCCAAGCTAAGGAAACCTTCAAGATGTCCACTGATCAGCCCCGTGTTTTGGTCGCAGAGGATGAGCCCGCGCAGTTGGAAGTTCTGGCCTACAATCTGGAAGCCGAAGGGTTTATGATAAGCCGTGCGAGAGACGGGGAAGAAGCTCTTTTGATCATCGCCGAGGAGGCGCCGGACATCATTGTGCTGGACTGGATGATGCCCAACATTTCCGGCATCGAAGTCTGTCGGCGCATCAAGAGCAAGCCAGAGACACGCTCTACTCCGGTGATCATGCTTTCGGCGCGCTCTGAAGAGGTGGATAAAGTGCGCGGATTGGAAACTGGCGCGGATGATTATGTCGTCAAGCCCTATTCGGTGATCGAGTTGATGGCGCGGGTGCGTACCCAGCTGCGCCGCGTGCGGCCTTCTTCGCTTGGTCAACAACTTGCATTTGACGATATTATTCTGGACTGTGAGACGCACAAAGTCACACGCGGCAAAGACGAGCTCAAGCTAGGGCTAACGGAATTCCGGCTGCTCACCACGTTCATGGAAAAACCCGGGCGCGTCTGGAGCCGTGACCAGTTGCTCGACCGTGTATGGGGGCGGGGTATATACGTCGATATCCGTACGGTAGATGTCCACATTGGCCGTCTGAGAAAAGCACTATCACAGTATGGCGGTGCCGATCCGATTCGGACTGTGCGTGGCGTGGGATATGCGCTTGGCTAGCGCAGGCAGACAGGCGATCTCGACTGGTTCAGGGCATTTAGTAGTGAGGTTTTATAATGATCAGCCGGTGTGCGATTTTTCTCTTTATCAGTTTGGCCATCCCAACCCATGCGCAGCCGCGGATGTCTGATTTAATCTGTGATGATAGCACCCGAATGATCAAGACATTGAAGTAAATTCGAGGGGCCAAGAGCCAGAGGATGGGCTTGCGCGATCCGGAGACAATCCTTGAGGTGTGGGTCATTGTGCGCAACGGCGATTGGGTGATTGTGCAGAACTATGCAAATGGCACATCCTGTATTGTCGTGATGGGGAAACATTGGGAAGGTTCTTTGACGAATCCCGCCTAAAACACCGCCTCTTCCAAGCGATCCGTCGCAGGTGTGGGCCGCACAGACAAAGCTTCGATGCGGTGGTATGCCTCATCAGTCAATTTCAGGTTCCGGGCTTCCAGTGAGGGCAACAATTGCGCGACACTGCGCGCGCTGATGATAGGTGCCGTCACCGCAGTTTGTTGTGCCGCCCACGCCACAGCAAGTGTCGCCGCGTCAATGCCCATTTCAGTCGCGATCCCTGACAAACATTGCGCGGTGTCAACCATCCAATCCTGTCCATACCGTGCAGCGTACCGTTTATCAGTGGAAAGGCGCCCTGTTCCGCCAGTCAGATATTTTCCCGTCAGAAGACCACTTCCAAGAGGAGAATAAACCGCAACTGCTATTCCCTCACCAATTGCCATCGGGAATATCTCTACCTCGGCCTGACGTTTGATCAGTGAATACATTGGCTGGATAACATCCATCCTTGTGCCGACCAAATTTGCAACCCCTTGCGCTTTCATCACCTGCCACGCGGCAAAGTTGGACACGCCAATATAACGAATGGCATCAGTTTGTTGCAGCTCGCTCAGCGTCTCAAAGGTTTCGTCCAGCGGCGTATCAGGATCTCAGCGATGCAAATAAAGGATGTCGATTATGTCCAGATTGATCCGAGCGCGGCTCTCATCGAATTGGCGCAGGATGTTGTTGCGCCCGCTACCCAGATGAACGGAAATAGTCGGCTGGACGTTATGAAAATGGTTTTTGCGACGCATGCAGAGGCATCTAGCGCTCTAAGTTGGCCAGTATCAGACAATGGAAATATTAGCTTTAAACTTGATCTTTTGGCCCCAGTAAATGGCTTTGCTCATGAAAATGCACATGATGCTTTAGCCGATGTAGAAGCAACAATTTTTATATTTAAAAAAATACAAGATGATGCACCCGAACTCTTCAAAAAGCTTGTTCACTCAGGTGATAAAACCATCATCTGCAGTTCACTGAAAAGCTTTCTTCCAATGGAAGTTACACTTCGGTTTGGAGGAAACGCACCTAAGACATATCAAGGATGCTACTATGGTAGTAATAAAGATAACCCAAACTCAATTGGATTCGCAGATTTCGAACTTAACAAAGCTGTAGATCTCACTCAGGCATCCAAACTTTATGTTTCTGAAGCAATTAAAGGGACACCAAAGAAAATCCGGACTTTGGCCGTAAACAGATCTGAAACTTTTCGAGTGATAGAGAACCCTTCAGAAGAGATGCTTGAGTTTTGTGAAACGATCAAAGAGGCCAACACATTACAAAGTCTTGTTTCTGAGGTTTTAAGCGAACGGTATGCCGATACTGAGCAAACTAACTTGGAAGTGGAAGAAAAAATCTACTCAGGGTTCTATGGTAACTCTGACAAAGAATTACTCGAACAGTTTCAATCTGCATCTTGGCCAGAACGAGTTTCAATCATCAATGATTTCGCTGATGAACGCCTAAAACAGTTGGGTAAGAGGTTGATCGCTTTTTACGTACAAGAACTTTTGACTGATGAGCAAAGAACTGCATTTAGAGCATTTGTTAAGAGGCGATGGAACACCTCCATTGATGAGGCGCCATGGACAACTGCAGAACATATCTGGGCCAGCCTTGATGAATTAAAATCAGAAATTGATGAAAGTAATTGGCGGGAGTTCTATCAGGCTCGGATTAACTCATTAGCTGTCTGAGCATTAGCTATAGGCTAGGAGTATACCGAGCAAAATAATACCGCCCATTATCTACCAAGCGGCACCTGTTTTAAACAGCCAGCAGATCACCATTAGGATAAGTCCAGATATCACTAGTTTAAAAATCCAGCGCCATTATCCTTTCAAACTCGTGCCCTTTTACACCTCAAATTGAGTATTTCTACAGCATTGCGCAAAGTATTCTCATTTAAATCAATATAGTGTTGTGTTGTGCTGAGATACTTATGCGACTGGTACGAAAGGTAGGGCACGCACGCTGTATAGCTTCAGGAAATTCTACGCCACTTTTGCCTAACGTCAGCGACTTTGGGACAGATTTGACGATTTGATTGAGGAGGATTTCTAATCGATATTAGTAGCGTTCTTGTCATCGCGGTAGTTAGCTAACCAGAGACATATATCAATCGAACGCATGCCTGTATGCATTGCGCATCTCATTTTCTTTAGACGAGGTTCTGGGTCCCTTACCAAATACTGAGTTTTGAGGGTTAAGCTATTTTGAGATACGGCCTGCTAGTTTCAATCTCTTCAAGTCTATTAGCCACCCTTTGTAAGATGTCTTTATGCTCGGAGCCGTAGATACTGTGATTATAACCTGCAACCAACTGTCCCCCTACATTTGAATGACCGAGCATGACACTTATGACATGAGGTGGTGCGCCGAGGTCGCCTGCCAAAGTCGCAGATGTACGCCTTAAAGCATGCGCTGACCAATCAGAGACACCTGCCAGTTCTTGGATCTTCTTTAACCATCGCGACCAATTACCAAGCTCTGTTCCAGACACAGATGTGAATATTAAACCAGTCTCTGGTATTCTGGGTTCTGAGCTTCTCAGTCTTGGTATTTGCTCTCTACGCGCTTCTATTATCTTCAACAGCTCGATAGCCTGCCTAGAAAGCGGAACAACCATTGGTTTTTTTGGTCTTTGACTTCGTTGTCGAAGCGCGCGTGTATCTTTGAGATGATTTGACGGTATCGTCCAAGTTTTCGCCTCCCAATTTATCTGTGGCCATGTTGCTTTTGCCGCGGCGGATATCCTAGCGCCTGTTAGAAGTATAAATCTCGCACACATACCGCGGCTACCTTCTAGGAGGGGCAATATTGCAGCTAACTCAGTTTCGTCCAAAACTCTTTGTTTAGGTGGAGCTTGATTTGGCTTTTCGAGATCAAAATCGCCTACTACCAGCTCACGTTTTTCAGCCCAACGTAGAATACGGTTTAGGTACGCAACGGCGCGTGCTGCCGATACCTTAGATTTGTGATTATCGGCCGACAGTTGTAGCTCCATAGGTTTTAGCTCTAAAGCAGGCTTTTTTAGGTGCGCGGAAAACACAAAACGAATACCGTTTCTTTGATCATCTTTACTTTTTAGAGTTTCACCGGGACCGTTCTGGAAATACCGATCTATCAAAGAACCCAAAGTGCCTATGCCATCTAGAGCTAGTTTTGCTTTTTCGCGCCTAGCCCGTTTTTCGGCTGTAGGATCCGCACCATTCTTGATGTCAACTTTCAGCTTTTCTGCTTTTGAGCGTGCCTCCGATAAACCAAGGCTTTGCCCGACCTCATAGCGCCGCATAACACCATTCTCACGGATATTTAACGACCAACTGCGCGTTCCAGCTGGCGTTAATCGAAAACGCAATCCCGGAACCGCTCCATCTGTGAGTTCAATAACTTTAGAAGGGTCCGGTTTTATCTGAGCTAAT
>JAACDS010000213.1 GCA_009936895.1 Pseudomonadota bacterium | reverse complement strand
TGTCGGCAGACTAGTGCCGCAAAATACTCACTTGACTTGTGCATAAGTTAACTGCTCCGCATCAAACTCACTATTCTTAAGTTTATTTCTCGCTAATTTTTTCGCTAGGTTCATAACAAAACCAGCGGTTACCCTCTTGATAGTCGGTACGTTGGTATTTGAAACCCCAAACAGTGGTACCTCAGTGAGAACACATGCGTCCAATATTGCGCCTAGTGTAACCGCCTCGGATACACCCGAAATAACCGTACCCTTGACGGGCAAGTGGTCAATATGATTCATGATTTTGCATAAGCTTTCAGACTGCTCTGTTGCAGTCAGCATAGCGATGACATCAACACTCGAATCATTGTGAGAGAAGAGATCGAAAATTGGATCGCTCAACCCTAGCGAGGGCATAAGATCATTCGTCTCAATAAAGATCAATTTCTTACCAGAGAATTTTCTTAAATATGATTTCGCATCCTCACCAGAATTGGCTTGAACTCTTTTGATCCTTCTCGATTTACAAAACTCTATCAACGCCCCAGACGGATCACTCGAAACCGAGAGGCAAAGGATTGTCGAAGATCGATTACTGGAAAGGGCGTCTGTCATCAGCTGTCTAAGCACAGTGGACCTGTTTCCGTTAGTTCCACCAAGCACGACTCTGGTAGTTTTTTCCCTGAATGACGTCTCAATGTGCCGCACAGATGACCCCACCACAGAAAGAGCCTTCGACCACGCTCGATTCAAACTTTTTGAGTCATCAATCTGCGCCATTACTCGCTGGATCGCAGGCGCACCTAGACCCAGAATCATCAGCCGATTCTCGAGGGTCGAAAGTATAGGTCGCTTCGAAGCTACGTCTTGCCATAATTGATCCCGAAGGACTGAGTGTATCTCTTCCCTCAGAGCTTTCAGTTCCCGGTCCAGGTATCCCAGCGTAATTTCGTTCACTCCGTCGGTCACCAATAGATCGTTCAACGGAGTACCGTCATCCACGAAGTCCATGCCACTGATTGCCGAGACCTGCACACCCGCTTCTGTTCTGACGGTAGACAAAATACGAGCCTCCCCTCCCAACTCAGCTCGTACCTTATCCAGTGCTTTTCTGGTACTGGAAGCATTAAATCGTTGTATGTTCATAGTTGCTCTCTGAGGCCTGTCATTTTATTGACACTAAGCCTGCTTTCGCTTAAAAAGTTTTCTATTCTTAGCAAAGCAAGTTTTGGGCCAAAGCGATGTGCTAGCTAACTTGCTTGCCAATAGTTGTCACAACACGAATATTTTTGTCTGTGGGTATTTCGTCATATGCCAGGATATAAAAATTCGGCAACCTGCCCTTCAGTAGATTGGATAGGAATGCCCGAATTGTGCCACTTACCAGTAGCACCGGGCTGGCGCCCTCGGCCTCCATCTTGCCCGTAGCCTCAGAGATCCCCGTTATAACGGTACCCACCAGATTAGGCTCAATTACTCCACCATTTGACTGGACCGCATTCGTCATAATTTGCTCCAACTGTGGATCGAGAACCATGACTGGCATTTCATCAGACTGCCCAACAATGCCTTGAAAAATCGACGCACCCAATGCAACACGAACATTTATCGTCATTTCGTCGGGAGTTTTTTCTCCAATTCGCTGCAAAGACAGTGTCTCAGCAATCGTTTTCATATCTCGAATCGGAACCCCTTCATCCAGTAAGTTGTGTATGACACGGGTAACGTCAGCGAGACTCATCACACCCGGTACAAGGTTCTCGACAAGCTTTGGGGCATTGACCTTTAATCGTTCTAGCAATTGTTGAACATCATCTTGGCCCACCAGTTTTGCTGCATTGTTCTTCAATATCTGGCTAAGATGAGTGGCTATGACAGTAGAGCTGTCAACCACTGTGTATCCTGCAGTTTGAGCCATTTCTCTGTTCGAGGAATCAATCCAGAGAGCGTCAAGTCCAAAACTAGGATCCTTTGTGGGCACACCCTCTACATCACCAAATATCTGACCTGGGTTAATTGCCAGCTCCTTGTCTGGAATAAGTTCCGCCTCGCCCATGACAACACCGTGTATAGTTATTCGATAAGTATTTGGGCCTAAATCGAGGTTGTCACGAATGTGAACCGTATCCACCAAAAACCCCATATCTTGGGACATTTTCTTTCTTACGCCTTTTATCCGATTCAAAAGGTCTCCGCCTTGCGATCGGTCTACCAGCGGTATTAGTCGGTAACCGACCTCTAGCCCAATGGAGTCGAGAGAGGAAACGTCGTCCCAACTCAGCTCTACGTTTTCTGGTTGCTCTTCGGGTACAGCATTTACCTCGAACATCTGGGGTTTCTCAGGCTCAGCTGAGCGTCTATAACCAATCACCGCGAGTAAAGTCGCAACTGATAGGAATACCAAATTTGGCATTCCCGGCACGACCCCCATAACTCCTATCATCCCTGCCGCAACATAAAGAATACGTGGATTACCGGTTAGCTGACGCGAGACTTCCGCACTCATATCTTGCTCGCCCGAAACCCGCGTAACACTAATGGCTGTTGCTGTTGATAACAGCATAGAGGGTATCTGAGCCACCAGACCATCGCCTATGGTCAGCAGCACATAGTTTTGAGCAGCCTGGCTGGCGTCAAGACCATGCTGCAAAGTTCCTATTGCAAACCCTCCAATGATATTGATGAAAAGTATCAATATCCCAGCGACAGCGTCGCCTCTCACAAACTTAGACGCACCGTCCATGGCACCATAAAAATCTGACTCTCGCGTAACTCTCTCTCTTCGCTCTAAAGCCTCGTCCTGAGAAATCAGCCCTGCATTAAGATCGGCATCAATTGCCATTTGTTTCCCCGGCATAGCGTCCAATGTGAATCTTGCTGTAACCTCAGAAACCCGAGTGGCTCCTTTCGTTACCACCACGAAATTGATGACAACAAGGATGGCAAACAGGACGAGTCCAACCGCGTAACTTCCCCCGACAACAAATTCACCAAATGCCTCGATTACTCTGCCAGCTGAATCCGTGCCCGTATGACCATTTATAAGTACAACCCGCGTTGAAGCGACGTTAAGTGCTAGCCTTAGAAGCGTGGCTAGGAGTAACACAGTTGGGAAAACGCCGAAATCGAGGGGCCTTTTCGCATATATAGATGCCATTAAGACCATGATTGATAAAGCAATGCTCACAGTGAATAAGATATCTAGAGCGAAAGCGGGCAAGGGGAGTATCACCATTGCCAGCATCATTAGCATGACCGAAGGCGTACCCAAGCCAACTATGAAACTTGACCCAATGTCGGACTTCAAGGTCACCGTCTCTGCTGCCATTTACAAGGCCTCCTCATTATATTTAGTGAAATCCTCCGGCAGAGGCGTTGCTTTGGGACGGGGCACATAATCTGTAGGAGCTGAACGCCCGAGCTGAAATACATAAGCAAGAACTCTTGCGACAGCAAGAAATAACGACGCAGGTATTTCTTCACCAAGTTCAGTTGATGCATAAAGTGCGCGAGCAAGTGGCGGCTCCTCGTAGAGAGGAACACCGTTATCCTTGGCGATAGATCTTATTTTGAGGGCCATCAAGTCATACCCCTTAGCCACTACAACAGGTGCCGAAGACCTTTTGGTGTCGTACTTTAGGGCGACCGAAAAGTGTGTTGGGTTTGTAATTACAACGTCGGCTTTGGGTACGTCCTCCAACATACGCCGTTGCGCAGCCTGCATTTGAAGCTGGCGAATCTTTGCCTTTACCTCTGGTCTGCCATCTGTTTCCTTGGATTCATCCCTGACTTCTTGTTTGGTCATCCTCAATTTTTTATTGTGGCTCCATAACTGGAAGGGAATATCAACAGCAGCAATCAAAATAAGGGATAGCGCTGCTAATACAGATGCCCACAAAATTATTTCACCAGAGCGAACGATCCCTTCCACTATATTTAATCTGGCTAGAACCATGATTTCTGCTTGCAGCTGAAAAAATAAGAAAATGGCAATCGCGGCAATCAAGAAAAATTTAAGTAAGCCCTTAACCAACTCCACTAAGCCATTAACGGAGAAAATTCGTGTCGCTCCTTTTATCGGGTCCAATTTTTCCAATTTGAATGCCAGTGATTCCAAACTGAAACTTAATCCACCCATGACTGTCGGCCCTAAAAGAGCGAATACAACTGTCGCAAACAATATGGGAGCAACAATTCCCATGCCCTGTTGTATTGTGGCCCCCAAATGAGGAAGTAATAGTTGCGGGTTTATAATAAGCTCCGCGGTAGGGCTTAAGAGCTCTGTCATTAGATTTGCAGTACTGTTAGCCAGTTCTCCGCCTAGTAGCAAGATAAAAGTCAAGCCGCCAACCACTACAAAAAATGTGTTCAATTCCCGCGAACGCGCAACCTGGCCTTTTTTTCTTGATTCGTCTAGACGTTTTGCCGTTGGCTCTTCACTGCGCTCCTGTGCCGACTGTTCCTCCGCCATTTCAAGACCTCCTAACTAAAGAGCTTTAACGACTCAGCCAGAGTCAAATCAAGAAGCTGAGTAAGGAGGTCGATATAAATTGGCATCACAATGAGCATGATCAGCAGCCCCGACATAATGGTTACCGGAAAACCAACTGCAAAAATATTTAATTGTGGTGCTGCTCGCGTCACTACTCCCAGAGCAATGTTCATAAAAAGTAGAGCAGTCAAGATTGGAAGCGCCATTAAGATCCCCCAGGTAAACACCAAAGATCCTAAATCGACTAGTCTGGAAAAACTGATTTGCGGAAGCCCCGTACTACCCAATGGTACGAGACTATATGACTCCACGACCGCTGCAATTATGGCCAGATGGCCATCAACAGAGAGAAAAATGAGAGTGGTTAGAATAACAAAAAGCTGAGCTACGACTGGAACTTGAACGCCATTCTGTGGATCAACTGCCATCGCAAAGCCAAGGCCCATAGTCATGGATTGCGCATGCGCTGCAAAAACAGCCGCAGCAAACGCCAACTGCATAACAAACCCCATCATCAGCCCTACACCCAGCTCGCTGAGAGCAGCTACCAGACCCACACCACTGAAAATGTTCTCAAAAGGCAAACTGGGTAAAGAGGGCGCAACTAGTGCCGCCAGCAATACCGCGAGTAAGGCTCTTGCTCTTAGGTTGAAGCTGCGATTGTTGAAGACAGGGGCTGCTAACATCATCCCAGACAACCTCAAAAACGGGGCTGCAAAGAGCGAAAAGCTGGCAACAAAATTATCAAGCGCAATAGGCATTCTTCATCCCAACAGAGAAGGAATATCTGTGAACAATTGAAGGGTGTAGTCAACTAACAGGGTCAGCATCCAAGGCCCAACCCAGAACAATACAGCTGCGACAGCTGCGAGCTTGGGTATAAAGCTTAAGGTCATCTCTTGGATTTGGGTTGCGGCCTGAATAACACCTATTGCTAAGCCCATAGCTAGTGCCACTCCAAGAATGGGTGCTACTAACATCGTTATCAGCCAAAGCATGCTTCTACCAATGTCTAACACTTCGATAGGACTCATATCTTCTCTCTAGACGCTAAAACTTGATACCAATGTTGCTGATATCAGCGACCATCCATCGATTAAGACGAACAACATTAGCTTGAATGGGAGTGAAATAATTATTGGTGACAACATCATCATACCCATCGACATCAGAACAGAAGCGACAACTAGATCGATTACCAGAAAGGGAACGAATAGCAAAAATCCAATTTGAAACGCCGTCTTCAATTCACTAGTAAGGAATGAAGGCAACAACACAAAAAGAGGCACCTCCTCTCGACTAGAGAACACTGGATAGCCACCGAGCTCAGCAAAGAGTGCAAGATCGGAGTCTCGGGTATGGTCAAACATGAACCCGCGGATAGGGCCTTGAGCAGACTCAAGTGCGGGTAGAAACTCCATATCCCCCTCTAGATAGGGCTTCAATGACTCCAGCCAAATAACGTCAATTATGGGGGACATTATGAAGAGGGTCAGAAATAATGAGAGTCCGAGAATAATTTGGTTAGAGGGTGTCTGCTGGGTACCCAGAGCTTGTCTAAGAATCGCAAGCACAATAACTATTCGCGTAAACGCAGTCATAGTAATGAGCATAGCTGGCAGCAAGGTCAGCACGGTCATAACCAATAAAATTTGGATGCCTAGAGCATACTCGGTACTACCGTTTGACATTGGCGTGGAGGTCACAAGAGGAATTGTTTGCGCCCCTACATCGAAAGATGCAAGCATTAAGCTCAAAGACAAAAGTACGCGTGCCAACATTACGCGTTGCCTCCCCTGGAATTACTAGCATACCTCCAGACATCCCTGAAAGAGCGAGAAGCGTCGTCTTCAGGGGTTGAGACAAGATCGCTTAAACTGTGCAAGTAATTAACGCTTCCCGAAGCAACACCCACCAGCAATTGCTCATTGCCTACTTGAAGCAAAACAACTTTCTCACGTTGCCCAAGCTGTTGAGTGCCAAGTATCCGCAGATGACCGCCACTGGCTGGACCTACGGCATTGTACTTTTTCAACAACGCTAAGACTGCTACGAGGACGCAGATAACGAGAAAAAATGAACCGACGATTTGAAGCAGGTAATCACTCGTAAGTAAGCTAGACCTACTGCCACCTGAAATTGCGTCACCGTGTGCGGGTAAAGCAAAAAAAGCCAGTGTTGTAAAAATATATCTCATAATTTAGTTCAACTGCTCTAGACGCTTTTTTGTACTCACGATATCGACTAGTCGGAGCCCATATCTGCCGTCAGCAGAGACCACCTCGCCCCGGGCGATCAAGGTGCCGTTAATCAATATATCCATAGGCTCCGTTACGCTCCGGTCAAAGGTCACTACCGTGCCGGGAGTTAACGACAAAAGCTCTTTAATAGTCAGCGACTTCCGGCCTACTTCCACAGTCATAAAAACTGGAACATCCAACAACATTTCCAAATCAATATCGCCAGCGCCTCCCCCCACATCTTCAAGATCGGGTAGAGGAGCCGCTTTCAGCTCTTCCTCATTCATAATTTTTCGCCCTCAAAACTGATAAATTGCATTGCTTTAAATCCGTCGAATGCGCCATACCTACCTTTCGCTATTTTCTCGCCCTCTAAATAAAGCGATAAGTTTGCTGGTTCAGGAATAGTGAGAGTTGTACCCACTTCCATATTCAATAGAGTGCGCAACGTAGCGCTCACTTGGCACAACTGACCGGATACGATCACAGGAATTTCTGGCAGCACAGCTTGCATCTCGGGCTGCCAGTCGGACCTTTGCTCTTTCACAGGCTCTTTTCTGAGTTTCGGCGAGAGCGCCTCAGCATTTGTCTCCAGCCCATCAAAAGGAACAAATAAGCTAACTTGATGGCTTTCATCGTCACCCAAGTTCAAATTAAATGAGAATATCGAAAACCCTGTTGTCGTGGGGATCATTGCGAACCGATCGGGAGTGATGTCTATGAACAAATCTCCAAATTCCAAAGACAACCTATCAGACCAAATCCCTGCCATTACACGAAAAAAGTTTTTCGATACGCGTTCTCCTATTCTTTGCTCAGAGGGCGTGACACGACTTCGCATCTGAGGAACAGGTAAAGAGTTACCGCCAAAGTAATGGTTAACGAGCGTAGTAAGAAGGCTTCCGGGCAACAACAAATGCATCTCGGAATCAAAAGGCTCAGCCAGGGTACTAACTAAACACAGTCTCTCAGGGAGCGCTGCGTGCAGATCTCTCGCCACACCGTATGATAAAGAACCCACATCTACTGAAATTTTGAGGCCGTACTCAGAGGACAATGTAGTTGTCAAAGCCTCTGCTTGTTTTTCAGTTAGTATTGTGAGTTCCGAGCACTTTGCCATTGCTAGCCTTGGACCACCTGCGAAATCGTGTGTCCGAGACTCACCATCATCGAATTCTGGAGTCTGAGTGCGCTCTACTAGAGCATCAATCTCCTCAGTTGAAAGAACATCCTCTTTAGATCCAGTATCAGACATTGGGACACCTACTGCGTTATGTAGTCGGTGAAATAAACATCAGCGACTCGCATCTCAGATGTTGCGCCAATGATTTTGTTGATTTCGACAAGTGTTGCGAGTCGTAGAGACTCACGCCCCTCTAGAGTAGAAACTTGACTGAAATCTTGCTGTGTAAAAAATATTGAGAGGCCGTTTCTAATAGCTGGAACGTCAGTCTCCACCTTACCCATAAAATCTTCATCATGACCCACCAGCTCTGCAGTCAACTGTAGATATCTAGTTCGGCCTTGGTATTTTATTGCAACCAGAAACTCGCCGGCATCGGCATAAAAGCGCTCTTTATCTGGCGAGAATACTCCGGGCATTGGCGCAAACAGACTACTTGGATCTTCGGCAACCGCTGGCTGAGTGGTGAGCTCGGCTTCTACGGTGCTGAGATTGTTTTGCTCTAAACCCAAAGCGGCCTTTATAGAAGGACCAGTGAACACGCCTCCGACCAAACCAATCAATAAACTAAAGGCACATCCCGCTATGACAACTAAGTAAGAAAAACTTTTGCCTGACTCACGTTCTGCTTTTTCTTTGGCCACCACGACACCTCTACTTTAAGTACCTAACCGTTTTGCCGCCAAAGGACATGCGCAAATTAAGCCAAAAATAAAAAATTCAATATAAACAGTAATTTGAATGTTTTTTTGATGGCTGTTGTCAAAGCTTTGACGGCGACTTGACCGCAAGCTTATGCTCAGGTCGGGCATTCGCGAAGTGTTTTTTTGAGGTTTTAACTCAAGCGAAGGTGTCAAGGAGATGATCAGATTTAATGACGCTGCTCAAATCAGGTGAGTCAGATTCAGAAAGCTCATCACCGTTTTCATCCGCAAATTGTTCTGAAGACCGCGCATCAGCATCGTCCAGTTGTTGTTCACTCACATTCGTGTCTGCAAGAGACAAACCGGATTGCTCCATTAAGTCTCTTAGCCTAGGCATATTTGACTCAATCATTTGCCTAGCATGATGATTCTCAACAATAAAAGTTACTCGCGCTTCATCGCCCTCGGTTGCGAGCTTAATTGTCATCCTGCCTAACTCGGCTGGGTGTAATTGAATACGGGCCTCTCCACCTCCTTTTCCTTTAAGGATTCGTAGGTTCGATGCAAAGTCATTGGGAGAGATCACTTTCGACGATTGCGAAAACGTTGCTCGATCAAACAAAGTATTCTCAGTCCGTCCAGGTATCCTATTTTCGTCGTTCTTCTGAACGTTGGTATAAGGTGACCCCTCTCTAATCAACAAACTCTTATTAAGATCTTCATCATGTGCAGATTTGTGAGCGTGTACCGCTGAATTAATTTCAAGATTAGTCTCGACTGGAGCCACCCCAAGTAATCGGTTTTCAAAAATGTTGAATTGGTGATTAACGATCGGAATACCTTTATTTACAACTGCCCAGTCCGCATCTAACTTGGCTTTTCCCGTCAGCCCGTCGGTCTTCCAACTCGAACTGGCAAAGAGATCCATGGATACAGCCCGCGCTGAAAGTGCCACTCCCATACCACCGAATTCGTTAGTGGTAGCCACCAAGAAAGAGCGAACCTTGGTAAGCCCGGCAAGGTCATCCACAGTAACAGGCTGAGGCGGCAAATGTTGCCGCGCATTAAAACCAGATTGCTCTCTCTCGATAATCGAGTAGTTTGGCGTATCAATTTGATTGTCTCCTGTTTTCGACTCTACGATTGCATCTTTAAGAGAATCGTAGAAGGACCCTAAACAGTTCGGCTCTCCACTACAATCATGGGCTGACACTTCCCTCGCATTTCCAGACTTTAGTAAACTAGTTGAGATGTCTAGGCTCGAATCCGTCATATTTTAAAAAATCCTTGCTGGCAATATAGAAATCTATACCTGTTTCATCACTTCATGCCCGCAAATATTAGGCCAACTATTCACTCCGCCCAACAAGAAATAAGTCGTCTAATAATTTCTGCTCATTTTTGTAGTCTGCAAGACTCTTATTGGCTTCGCGCTTATCGATGAATCTTTCTACCCCTTTCCTTTTTGCACGAGCTTCTTGCCACGAAGCCTTGTACGATTCAGAGCTAGTTATTTTGGCGGCAACTAACTCGCGCTGTTGGCTAACTAGGTCATTAATTCGTCCCAAAAATAAACGGGCAGCCTTTAGCTGCTGCGATGCGAAATTACTTGATCGCAGTCCCTCTGACATCTCAAAGTATTCATCTCGATATTTTAGTGCCCTATCCAAATCAGACTCGGCTCTTGACGCCTCCATCTGTGCGCTTTGAAAGATTTGAGCAGCTTGATTTTCTTCATTCCTCGCAAGCTGCAGGGCCAACTCTAACTTTGCGACCAAATTACTTAGCCCTCCTTAACGAAACTCTTACCGTCGCCACTATCGGTTGTTATGTTTCCACTGCCATACAGCTCTGAGCTAATTTCGTCAGATAACTCCTTCAAGGCTGCAATATCAGTATCGATATTTGACGCACGATCAAATGGTTGGCTGAGAAAATCTGACATGCGTTGCTTAAACGAGATTGCAAGGTCGATTTTCTTATCCGTGCCTGGACGATACGCCCCCAAAGAGATGAGATCTTTGTTTTGCTCATAAGTTACATAGAGGTTACGAAAAATTTTAGTAGTCGCTTGATGTTCTTTTTCAGTAATATTTAGCATGGATCGGCTAATTGACTTCTCTACGTCAATCGCGGGGTAAATTCCCTGATCGGCAATATCTCTAGAAAGTACGATGTGGCCATCTAAACTTGCTCGCGCCAAGTCAGAAATTGGATCTTGTAGGTCGTCTCCCTCGACGAGAACCGTATAAATAGCTGTAATCGACCCACCTCCTAAAATACCCGCCCGCTCTATTAGGTTAGGAATCGAAGAAAAAACAGACGGGGTATACCCTTTTGAAACCGGCGGCTCACCCGCCGAGAGTGACAGCTCGCGCTGAGCCTGCGCAAATCTGGTTAGCGAGTCCATCAATAATAGTACGTTTAGCCCTCGGCTTCTGTAATATTCTGCTATGGCGGTAGCGCGCCAGCATCCCGACACTCTGAGTAGCGGAGAAGTATCTGCTGGAGTAGCTACCACAACAGCGCGTTTCAGCCCCTCTTCTCCAAGGCTTTCTTCAACGAACTCCTTTACTTCCCTGCCTCGCTCACCCACCAAGCATACGACCACCACGTCCGCGGTAGAAAATCGCGTTATCATGCCAAGCAGGGTGCTCTTACCAACACCTGATCCGGCAAATAACCCCACTCGCTGGCCCCTTCCTAGCGTCAATAAAGAGTTAATAGCTCTGACGCCCGTGTCCATCGGTTGACCAATCGCATTTCGATCCAAAGGATTCAAGGGACTCCCGCGCAAAGGGTAAGCCTCCACCGGAAAGACAGGCTTTCCATTAAACGGCTTCCCGGCTCCATCCAACACTCTGCCTAATAACGCATCCCCAACCTCAATTTGATTGGAACCTTCGACTACGGTGACAAATGCGCCAGGAGAAACTCCACCAACTAATTCCTCGCATGCGAGTACTAGTCGATCGCCGTCGAAGCCAATAACTTCAGCATTTAGGGGCGACTTACCCTTGCGCTCGATGCTACATCTGGCGCCAATGCCAGCTCTCAAACCAGAAACCTCCAAGGTCTCACCAGTGACCTTTACCAACTTTCCGGATGCCTCTGCCCTCTTTGAGGGAATAGCATCAGCTAAGCGCACAAACCGTTTTTTTATGTGGCTATGGTGGTTAAGCGTAGGGCACTCAGTCGTCATCGCCGTCACTTTGCAAGCGATATGCAGCCGACTCAATTCTGTCAAAATCGAGAGCCTCTGCAGGCTTGTCCGAAAGTTCATTTTGACTGAGTGTCACTGATAACTCCTTCATCAGATTGCGCAGCTGAGCCTCGACTGTTGCGTCAACTATAGAATCAGATCTCTTCACTCGACACCCACCTCTCATTAAGCTGGAGTCTTCGATAATACGAAGTTCACCAAATTCATCTGCCCAATGATTTTGTACAACAGCGAGATCATCTGGGTTCAGGTAAACGGTAACTAAGCCCTCTGCCCCCGCTAAAATATCCAGCGACAGATCGAGGTTATTAACTACCATTTCTGCACTCACCAGGGAGTCTTTGCCTAATATTTCGCTGCAAATAGAATATATAATTGAGAGTAAATACTCACTTACGTCTCTTTCGACTTCCCTAAATGGCTGCTC
>JAACDS010000212.1 GCA_009936895.1 Pseudomonadota bacterium | reverse complement strand
CCGCCATTGAGGGCTGTGGCCAGCCCAGCGTAGCGCGGCTGGTCGATGTTGATTTGATTCACAATGGATGCGCGCAGATGCTCGGCCAAACCAGGCGCGTTGAGGTCGATCTGCCCTTCACGTAAACCCTGCACCAACTGCTCACGCAGTTGCATCAGGTCAGTCTCGGGGCTCGCCAGCAAGGTTCGCAATCGTTCACGCTCTTGACCGGCAGCGGTTTCGCCCAAGGCCATTTCGCGCTGCACGATATCCAGAGAGTTACCGGCTACACGAGCCAAAAACTGCGTGCGTCCTGTGGTCTCGCTCATCACCTGCTCGCGTAAAAAATCCGTCACGCTTTTCAGCAGCTCATCGGCACGGGGCATGTCCACATAGACATTGTCTGTTTGGGGCTCCACCAGACTGACCGGTCCGGGGATCAGCAAATTCACACAGTCGACCTGGCATTCGGAGGAACGCCGTCCAATGCCTGGTCGTTCAACGCTTTGATCCGGACCATTGCGATAATGCTCGGCCATTCCCAAACATCCGACAGCCCACCAGAATGAGCCAAAGACCTGCCAGAATTTGACTGCTTGCGGATCGACCGCGACACCGGTGACAGATTCGTAGCCCGCATAAAAGTCGTCTGCGGTACCAAACCCGCCAACGGGGAGATGGGCACGGCCGAAACGCCATGAATGGGTCAGCATCCAGCCGAGGTCGCGCATCGGATCACCAATATGCGCCACCTCCCAATCCAATACCGCCACAATGCCCGAGGTATCCACCATGACATTGCCGTTACGATAATCGTTATGCACAAGACTTGGGGTGTAGTTACTGGGTAGATTATCCAGCAGCCAGCGCGCGGTGAAATCAATCATCGGTTGAGGCGTTTCAAAGGCTTGATAGCGCTCCCAGGTTTGTCGCACATAGTCTTCCGGCGTAAGGTGTTGCAGGTGTTGATCTAAGCCCGTGGCCTGTAGATCAATGGAGTGAATACGCGCCAGTGTAACGCCGAACATGCGTGCCAGTTGGGGTCGCACGACATCAAGTTCAGGGGCTTTAACGATTCTCGCGCCCAGCGCTTCGCCTTCCAACCACTGCATAATGAAACCCGCCCCGATGCCGTCTTGGGGTTGCAGCACATAGTGCACCTTGGGTTCCGGTACGCCCTGTGCTCGCGCGACTTGCATCAGCAAAGCCTCAACAGCCAGACCCGGATGCTGAGCGGTAATTTCCCCCTCTTCGCCGCCCGCCGCCCGGCGCATCGCAAGCAGCCGATCACCCTCGGGCGAGGCGATGGTGATGCGATAGGTTTCTTGGCTGGCGCCACCGGAAAGGCGCTCCAGCTTGAGCAGACTGTCGCAGTCTTCGATCACTCTAGGCAACAAGTCGCCCAGGATGTGTTCCAACTCGCTGTGAGAGACGTTCAACGTCTAGCTCTCTGCCGTGGGTTCTCGCACACCCTTGGGTGCTCGCTGTCCCATGAAGCCGAAGAGGTATCCGGCGACGCGACGCATTTGAATTTCTTCCGCCCCTTCGGTGATCCGATATCGGCGGTGATGGCGATAGATATGCTCAAAGGGCTTATGGCGGCTGTAACCCAGACCGCCGTGCACCTGCATGGCCCGGTCCGCTGACTCGCAGCATAAGCGGTTGGCCCAGTAATTACACATCGATACCTTGTCGGAGACGGAGAAAGCACCGTAGTTATCCATTTGCCACGCTGTCTTATGAATCAACGCGCGCAGCATTTCACATTGGGTTTGCAATTCGACCAATGGAAACTGTATTCCTTGATTGGTCGCCAAAGGCTTACCAAAGGGCGCTCGCTCCTTGGCGTACGCAATGGACTCGTTGATGCAGAACTGGGCCGCGCCCAAGGAGGATGCTGCCTGACGAATTCGGTTTTCGTTGAAGAAGTGCTGAACCACACCTAGGCCTCGACCCTCGCCCCCGAAAATGGCTTCGTGAGGCACGCGCACGTCTTTCATGCTGACGCGACCGTGGTCCGTGGGCATATTGAATGTCCAAAGCATTTCTTCGACTTTGAAACCGTCGCTATCTGTTGGGGTTAAAAAGGCCGTGATGCCATCGCCATCACCTGCCTTGCCGCTGGTACGGGCAAAGATCAGATCGTGCTTGGCTTTGTGGATGCCGGTATTCCAAGTCTTCGAGCCGTTGATAATCCACTCGTCGCCATCGCGAACTGCCGTGGTTTCCATATGCGTGGCATCAGAACCGTGGTCGGGCTCGGTTATGCCGAAGGCGAAGCCTGCACGGCCCTCGGCCAGATCGTCGATCCATGCGGCTTTTTGTTCCTCTGTTCCGTATTCGATCATCAACAACAGACCGACATTGTTGCCCACGATGGAGTGCTCGTTCTGTAGGTCGTTATGCAATCCCAAGCCCATCGCGGCAAAGTGTTCGCGAATAATCGCCATGCCCAAGTTGCTGCCCTCTTGGCCACCGTACTCCTTGGGTAGCGGATACCGGTAGTGTCCGGCTTCGTCAGCTAGACGCTTGGCCTTGGACAGCAAGGCCTCCCATTCTTCGTTAGGCAGACCACCACGCTCCCAGTCCGTTCGGGCGTCTTCGCGTCGATGGTCGAAAAAGCGGATGTTGTCGTTTTCGTTTTCCAGTGGCTTGATCATGTTCTCGATAAACTGGTCCAGTTCATCGAGATACTCTTGCATCTCCTGAGGTATATCGAAATTCATCATCAGCTCCTAGTTGTCATTACGGGAGGGGACGACGTTAAATCGCGCCAATGCGCGCTGCTATGGCCCTCCAAACACAGCGTCTTGACGTTACTTTCTGGGCAGGACGTATGCAACTCTTGACGCCGACATCTGACTGAGATGGCGACTTAACACAACGACGAGATACTTTCCCTGTTAGGCTCCGCGCATTGCCGGATGAGGATTGGGCT
>JAACDS010000211.1 GCA_009936895.1 Pseudomonadota bacterium | reverse complement strand
CCTTAAGCTCAGGCGCCGGCAGAAAAAACTCGTTCTGCAAAATATCGGCAAAATACACAGAGCGGCTGCCCGGGATATGACCTCTGCGACCGTAGTAAAAATCACCGGTACCCGCATACAGCGCAGGCGACAAAGCATTAATCGTGCAAACGGCATCTTGCATCCCGCGAGTCATTTCTTCGGTGTTTACAAACAAGTCCCGCCTAGGTGAGGGGGTGAACTGCGCCGCAGGATACCGTTCTGCATCGCTGCGCGTCGGCAATCCGGCGTCTATCCAGGCAGCCAAATTGCCGTTGAGCACCCGAACGTTGGTGTGGCCTGCGTACCGCAACAGCCACCATGCCCGGGTTGCCCACATGAGGTGGCTCGAGGAATACAGCACCACCAAATGGTCGTTACCAATACCATCGTTACCAATCGCCTGCGAAAGCGCGGCAATGCCTGGCAGGGTATTGTTCAGGCCTGAAGTGGTATCTGACCAATCTTCCGTCAGATTAATGAAGGCCGCTCCGGGGATATGTTCTTCAAGATACCGCGCCCGACCGGGCTCCGAGGTGTAGCCCTGATCCGTGGCGTGCAACAAAACCGATGTATCAAATACCCGCAGCGACGCATCGTTTATTTGCTCGGCAAGCTCATCAATACTGATTAAATATTCAGGATGGTTATAGGACACTGAGGATTCCCCTTCGATAAAGACAAAACCCTACATTAATCCCTTTTTTTCATTTGCGAAAAGCACTTCTTCATTGGTTGCGCATGTTCTACTCTTGATCAGAGAGCCAGCACAACGGCAACTGGGGAGGGGAGCAATGGAGCAGGAAGTAGAGTTGGGCAAACCACGGACAGGTCCACTGACCGGTGTTCGCGTCGCTGACTTCTCAGCTATTTTTTCTGGGCCCATTGCCGGTGCCATGTTGGCCGATCAGGGTGCTGACGTCATCAAGGTCGAAGCGTTCAGCGGAGACCTCATGCGCAAGGGCTATCCACAAAGCGGTGGTATGGCGAGCGCCTTCACCAGCATGAATCGCAACAAGCGAGGCCTAAGCGTCGATCTGCAAACGCCTGAAGGGAAAGCCATTGCCACCAAGCTCATTCAGTCCGCTGACGTGGTGCTGGAGAATTTCCGCCCCGGGGTAATGGATCGCCTCGGCCTTGGCTACGAGGTGTTCAAAGACAGTCACCCAAAGCTGGTTTACGCCTCGATCAATGGGGTTGGCTCTGTTGGTCCCTACGCCAACCGACGGGTTTATGACGCCGTTATTCAGGCGATTTCCGGCTTTACCGCATTACGCGTCGATGACAAGCCAGAAATGGTGAACAGCCTGATCTGCGACAAAGTCACTTCGTTAACCGCCGCAGAGGCCATTGTGGCCGCTTTATTCAGCGCCGAGCGCACGGGGCAAGGCCAGCGCGTAGAGATCTCCATGCTGGATGCCGCACTGTCCTTTCTGTGGCCGGACACCATGAACAATTTCACGTTTTTGGATGAAGGCATTGAACCGGTGCCCCCACTCGACCATTCGGTCTTTTGCACGAAACCCAGGACGGTTGGATCGCCAGCATGCCCGTTCAGGAAGCGGAATTCTTTGGCATCTTCAGATCCTTGGATCTGCCGGAACTGGTGGATGATCCACGATTTCAAGATGCCGCCGCGCGGTTGGAACACCGTACGGAACTGCGCGCCTTGATGGATGCAGCGTATCCTAAATTCACCACTGCCGATCTGTGCGAGCGTTTTGAGTCGGAAGACGTGCCCTACTCCCGCCTCAACAGCCGAGCCGAGGTCATCGACGACCCACAGATACAGGCCATGGGCGCGTTGCTGAATTACCAACACCCCACCGCGGGGCGGGTTCGCGCGCCAAGACCTGCCGCGCAATTTGAACAAACCCCAAGCAGCATCTATGCCCACACGCCTGAACTGGGAGAGCACTCGGCAGAGATACTGCGCGAACTCGCCTACGGGCAATCTGAGATAAACCAGCTTATCGAGCAAAACATTGTATTTTCGGCTTTAGAGCACAGTGACCCCGGCTAAAACCTGACTAAAGACGGCTCAATACCGTCGTGGCAGACTTCGGGATCAAAATTCAGTAACCGCCCTAAGAGGAAGCGCACTATGGAACTAAAATCACTACTTCTGGTCATCGCAACCGCATTAGGATTGCTGACCACAAACGCAGCGTCGGCTGCGCAAACCTTTCCAGCCAACCTGCCGACCTTTGCCTGTGAAATCAAACCGCTGACCCGGGACGGGCTAAAGACCGCCAAGGCGAACCGCGAGCGTTTTTCTCAGGCCTGTTTGGCATGCATCGGTGATGAATGCGCAATGCGCATCTGGCCTGCCGGATTTGACGACCGACAGACGCTGTGCAGAAACACATTTTGTCTGCCTAAAAAGGTAAAACGAATAACTTTTTCTGAAGGTTACAACATGAGCTATCGGTACAACTATCGCGTTTCTGCGGACGGTCAGACCACCATTTTAGACGGCGAATATCTGGAGGGTGAGCCTCGGGGCGTTACGGGCAAGAAGACGAGAGAAGAGCATATGGAACTGCTGAAAAAATTTGTTGAGCGCGTTGAATACGAACCCATCATCATCGACGGCAAGGCCAAAGCCTTAATCAACCTCGAAACCACCTTTGAGATTGGCGCCGACTACGAGGAGTAGCGCCAATCTCAGGGCGACCGGCTGAAGGGGTTGCGTCGCAACGCGCTACTGCACGATACGCGACTGCCCCTCACCCCAGTACTTATCCCGCAGCACGCGCTTGTACAGTTTGCCTGTAGGCAACCGAGGCATTTCATCGATGTAGTCGATGGATCGCGGAATTTTTTGCCGCGACAAATGCTCCGCTAGGTACGCCAACAATTCGTCGCTGAGCGCTTCATCTCCGATCTGACCGGAGACGGTTTGAATCACGGCCTTGACCTCCTCGCCCAAGTCCACATTGGGCACGCCGAACACCGCAGCGTCCTCAACCTTGGGATGGGTGATCAGCAGATCCTCGCATTCCTGGGGGTATATGTTCACGCCTCCGGAAATGATCATGAATGTCTTTCGGTCCGTTAGGTACAAAAAGCCGTCCTCATCCACGTACCCTACGTCACCGACTGTGGTCATTTCACCGTCAGCCGACGTGGCCTCCTGAGTCTTTTCAGGGTCTTTGTGATATTCGAATTCCGTAGCGGTTTTGAACCACAGCGTCCCCGGTTGACCTTGAGGCACTGCCTGCATCTCATCGTCGAGCACCGCCAGCTCGCCCAGCACAACTTTCCCCACCGTGCCTTTGTGGGCGAGCCATTCCTCCGTATCGCAGGCTGCAAACCCGAGACCCTCGGTCGCGCCGTAATACTCATGAATAATCGGCCCCCACCAATCGATCATTTGCTCTTTCACCATAACTGGGCAAGGCGCGGCCGCGTGTATGGCGATTTCCAGCGACGATAAATCGTAGGCCAGACGCTGGGCTTCCGGTAATTTCAGCATACGACTGAACATGGTGGGTACCAGTTGGGAATGGCT
>JAACDS010000210.1 GCA_009936895.1 Pseudomonadota bacterium | reverse complement strand
GGCGTCGCCAGACACATCGACTCGCCAAATCCCGGTCATCTCCTCGCCCACATACAAGTGGTTATTTTGTGTATCGACAACACAGCCCTCGGTTTGTGACTCAAACAGATAGGTCGCAACCGGCCCGCTGCCGTCCCAGCCCCAAGACTGCACCTTGCCGTCTTTGTCGCCAACATAGATAAGATTTGGTGAAACACATAGGCCGTAAGGTTCTTCCAGGGGTACGTCAAAGCTTAGCGCAAGCTGAATGTCATCAGGCGCCGTGGTCACGTGATAGACATCGACCTGCCCATTGGTGCGATTGCTGCCGGCGACGTGAAAGGTTTGAGTTTTCTCGTCGTAAAAGCCATCGATATTGTTAACTCGACCACTATCAATTGACGCCAAACGTTGTCCTTGCAAGGTGTATAACTCGACGCCTCGACGTTTGTTTGTGCCTGCAATGATGGTTTTACCGGTCGGCGTAACCATGATGTAGGGATCGTCTGCTGCATCGTCGTTGTCTGGCACTGGCTCCGTTTCGGCAAAGGCGGTAACGGACAACGGATTTGGTGCCGCGAGCGCAGATGTCACTGGCCCGGCCTCGCTGCAGGCATTCACTGCTAGAACGCCGAGAAATAAGGGGTATATGCGTGTGTTCATAAGTTTCTTCTTTTGCAAAAAAAGGGAGCGCATGAACGCTCCCTCGTGAATCAATCGCGGCAAGCGCGATTGCGCCAGCGTTTCTACAGTTTGTAGGTGAAGCCCAGTGAATAGCTAGAGCCATATTCGTCATACTGGCTGAGACGAGTTTTACTGCCCCAGTAGTAAAATTCAGGACGATCGCCAATGTTAATTGCTTCGAATTTAACGGTTACGTTGTCGTTCACTTTGTACTTCGCGGTCAAGTCCCACTGTATGTGCGCGTCGACAAAGCGGGAATTTTCCACAGACGCCGTGTCGATGTCATCTTCTTCGTCGGCCAACCAGTCGAGGTACTCGCTGCGATAGTTCATGGCTAGGCGAACATCCCACTGACCCTTGTCGTAGCCAACGCTGATGTTGGCAGCATCTTCTGCTAACTTTCGGAACGGTGTGGTATAGGTCTGGTCATCGTTGAACCGGAATGTGCTCTCAGAATCGAAGGCATGAGTGATGTTGGCGGCTGCGAACAATCCGTTGTCCCATCCATACTGAAGGTTTGCCTCAAGGCCGGTGATCGTCGATTCGTCTGCATTGATCCATGTGGTCACACCATCGTTGAAAGTTACACCGTTGATGGTCGCACTGCGCTGGATGGTTTTGTAGATGGCATTTTCGATGTCTTTATGGAATATACCAAGACTGGCGAAGGTCATGTCCTCGCCATAAAACTCTATAGCCAAATCCAAGTTATTTGATTCATAAGGTTCCAAGTCGGGATTACCGATCGCACCACCTATTTCAGTACCATCATCATTAATATCCAGCTCCAGCGCTGGCGCAGTAGCGGTGAAACCAGGGCGGGCCAGCGAGCGCCACGCGGCGGCTCTGAGCACCAGCTCTTCGGTGAAGTTGTGCTTCACAGTAATCGAGGGCGCCCAGAAGTCATGGTCGCTTGATGCGGTGGTTTGATTGCCGTCTTGATCAAAAGCTCGGCTGTCGACCTGAGTGTCTTCGTAGCGCACACCAGCGACGATGCGCGTATTGTCGACAACAAAGGTGGCCATACCGTAAAGAGCAAAAATCTCTTCTTCAGTCACAAAGTCTTCAAGGAAGGTCTCTTGGCCGTCTAGCTCCATGCCTGCGGGCAGAGCGCGCAGGGCGTAAACTGCTGCAGGGTCAGCTTGTTGACCAAATGTTTGATTTGCAAAGGGCCAGCTCAATGTTTGCGGGTTGTAGTCCGCCATGGTTTGCCCGTCGAACACGTAGAAGTCTTTGTTAATGTCGCGGTCTTTTTCGCGACTGCGATACTTTGCGCCGAACTTCAGGGTACCAAAGTCAAATTCTTGCTCGGCGTTGATGGCAAAGGCGACCTCTTTATCCTTTGAAAGGGCGTTTTCAAATTCGGCCTCGTCGAATCCCATGTCGGCAGGATTGCGTAAATCTGGATCCAACGCATCGACATAGGGCTTCTTCGGATCATTCCAGTATATGTTGCCGCCAAAGTCTTTGTCGTAGTTGCGGAATGTGACGTCTGCGTTATTGCTGTCGTCTTCTTCGGCGTAAGAAAAGCTGAGGTTTGCATCGGTCATCCAGTTGCCGACGATGGTTTCACCACCGACGTTGAACGCCGAGATGGTTCGGACTTCTTCGCGTACACGCGTTTCGGCGTCATGACGAATGCGGCTAGAGGTCATGCCGTTGGGCAAATCGGCGGTGCGATCGAGCTTGCCGTACTCGTCTTTCCACCGCAGTTCATCGTCAGTGTATTCGTTCCAGAATGCGTTGAAGTAGACACGTGAATCATCAGCAAAGGCGTAGTCGATCTCATAGGTTACGCCGAGCCGCTCTCGCGTGATGTCGTAGTAACGCATCTCATAGTCGTCATCCATGTAACCTTCTGAGTCCCAGCCGTAGCCGGTCTCGTTGTTGAAGGTTTCGATTTCTTTCTCTGAATAAGTCAGTCCTAAAACATGTCCGACGTTGTCACTCAGCTTGTCGCCGTAGGTGAACGAAAAACGCGGGCTGTTGGCGCTTTTTGTCTGATCATTGTAGGTGGTGTCGAGCTTGACTTTGAGCAGTGTCTCTTTCAAAGACGCCGGGCTCTTCGTCTTAAAGTCGATCCTGCCTCCGATAGAGTCTGCATCTTGATCGGGGGTCAGTGACTTGGAGACTGTTATCGAGTCGAGCAACTCAGTTGGCACGCCGTCAAGAAGCACAGACCGGTCATTTTCAGGGGCGACGATGGTGGCACCGTTCACCGCGATAGAGTTGAGGTCAGACGACAAGCCGCGAATGGTGACATAGCGCCCTTCACCCTGATCGTTCTCGATCGAAATGCCGGAAAGTCGGCGAATGGCCTCCGCTGCAGTCGTGTCAGGGAAGTCACCCATGGCGTCGGAATCGACAACAGAAATAAGGCCGTCGGCGAGTTCTTGTTTATCGATGGCGGACATGAGGGATGCTCGTGTGCCCACGACTAGGCTTTCTTCCATAACATCCGTTTCTGCTTGTGCAGCGGCGGTGATTGCGACAGCCAACAGGCTTAATCCAAAGGATGCAGCTTTCATTTAGTTCTCCAGTTGTTTATCCAAAGACAGTGACAAGGAGACATAACCAATACATGAACAAACGGTTTCAAGTTGGTTACGACTTGGTTTCGATTTCGCTACGGTTAGGTAGCAGTGCGGTGAGACAACGATCACAGTGATAATGGCTGGGGAGTCTTGGTGGCATCAAAAAGCGCCACTTACTGTCAAATTATCATCACAAACCCAGCGGAGTATGCCAGGCAGCAGTGGATGCGGCGGGCGGGTCACAAAGGAGGGTGAACCTTGAATAAAAGAATAGCAATTAACGGCTTCGGCAGGATTGGCAGATTGGCGATGCGCGCCGCTCATAACATGGAAAGTGTCAACGTCGTCCACGTCAACGAGGTCGCAGGAGATGCTGAAGCAGCGGCTCATTTGCTCGAATTTGACTCCATCCACGGGCGCTGGGATGTGCCCGTGCGTTCAGCAGGTGACGCCATGATAGTGGGCGGCAACGAAGTGTCCTATACCTCGAACCGGCGATTGGAAGACACACGCTGGCAAGATCTGGGTATCGATATCGTGCTGGATTGCACAGGCAAATTTAAGACCAACGAAGTGCTGCAACCCTATCTGGAAAATGGTGTTGCCAATGTCGTCGTCTCTGCGCCGATCAAGCACGACGTGCTCAATGTCGTTGTCGGCGTCAATGATCATCTCTACGATCCGCAGCGTCATCCACTCGTTACCGCAGCTTCATGCACCACGAATTGCATCGCTCCTGTCATCAGCGTGCTGCACGCGCAATTCACTATCCGGCACGGATCAATCACGACGATTCACGACATCACGAATACCCAGAGCGTTCTAGATGCCTTTCATAAAGACCCTCGTCGCGCGCGCGCCAGCGGCTTGTCGTTAATTCCCACTACGACGGGGTCAGCGACGGCAATTACCGACGTTATTCCAGAGCTGCGCGGCAAATTAGACGGTGTCGCAGTCCGCGTACCGCTGGCCAACGCCTCGCTTGCGGATTGTGTGTTTGAACTGGACCAAGACGTCACGGTTGATGAAATCAATCGGACGTTGAAACGTGCGTCTGAAGGGCCTTTGCTGGGCATTCTGGGCGTCGAAGAACGACCATTGGTTTCCGTCGATTATCGAGGTGATACACGGTCAGGCATTGTGGATGCTCAATCCACGCTCGTGGTCAATGACCGACACGTCAAAGTTCTGGTGTGGTACGACAATGAAATTGGCTATGTCCAACGCATGATGGAACTGGTCAACACAGCCGCTACCGTCGGTTAAGCATGGGCCAGTACGCTCTAATCACTGGCAGCTATTGGGCGTTTACGCTGACGGATGGCGCATTGCGCATGCTCGTCGTTCTGTATTTCCACGAGCTCGGCTACAGTCCCATGGATATTGCCCTGCTCTTTTTGTTCTATGAGCTGTTTGGTGTGGTGACTAATCTACTGGGTGGTTGGCTTGCTGCGCGGGCGGGTCTTGCTGTCACTCTGACTGGCGGTCTTTTTCTTCAGGTGATTGCCTTAAGCATGCTCTTGGTCGATACGAGTCATCTGTCCGTAGGCTACGTTATGTTGGCACAAGCCTTGTCGGGCATTGCCAAAGACCTGAACAAGATGGGTGCGAAGAGCAGTGTGAAGCTAGTTGCGGGTAATAGCCAAGGCAGGTTGTACCGGTGGGTGGCCTGGCTCACCGGATCTAAGAACGCGCTGAAGGGCGTTGGCTTTTTTGCCGGTGGTGCGGGGCTGGCCTCAATCGGCTTCAGTGCGTCCGTCGCGGTTATGGCTGTGGCGATGGGTGTGGTTGGCATCCTAGCGCTGATGCTTCTGGATAAAAGTATGGGCAAGGCCTCATTTGAGCCGAAGTTTTCTGATCTGCTGTCGAAAAGTCGCCGGATTAACCTGTTGTCGGCGGCTCGTCTTTTTCTTTTTGGTTCGCGAGACGTATGGTTCGTGGTCGCGCTGCCTGTCTTTCTTCAGCTTGAATTGGGTTGGTCAAGTGTATCCGTGGGTACGTTTTTAGCTCTTTGGATTATTGGCTACGGATTCATCCAGGCCATGGCGCCAAGTATTACCCCTCGGCTGGATGGTAGGGTGCCAGATGGGCGAACGGCGCTCCTCTGGGGGTTGACGCTGGCACTGGTGCCGCTGGGCATAGCTGCCTGTTTACAGCTAGGGTTTGATCAGGCGGCTGTTGTGGTGATCGGACTTGCTCTCTTTGCCCTAGTGTTTGCGATGAATTCGGCGGTGCATTCTTTTTTGGTCGTTTCTTACGCAGATGCCGATGGCGTGTCGCGGGAAGTCGGATTTTACTACATGGCGAATGCCGCAGGCCGGCTACTGGGTACGGTGTGTTCTGGGTGGATGTATCAGTCATACGGTCTGGTTGCCTGTCTTGGCTTGTCTGCGCTTTTTATTGTCTCGGTTGCCCTCGTTTCCTCCAAATTGCCTCGGCATTCATAGCAAATCACCTCTCATTTTTAAGAATTCACGGTGTTGAAATTTCGGTGTAACACACCGGCAATAACGTTCTGCTGCCCGGTGGCGCACGAAACAGCCTAGAGGGTTCTTGGTGGAGCAAGGTGGATTTGAAGGTTGAGCAAGAGTTTTCAGTTGGGCCCGGCAAGGCCTCCGTGTTTATGATCATCGATAACCTGACGAGCTTGCTAAACGATGAATGGGGCGTGTTGCGCAAGGTGAACTTTCCCAATAACGTACCGCCAGGCAACCAGCCAGAAGCTCGTATTGGTGACGCTTCGCTAAGTGAAATACGTCTCGGTGTTAGATACGAATTCTAGTCGGTTAAACTAACAACGAGTTTGCTATCGAAAGCCCCCAAGCTCATCAAGAGGTTGGGGGCTTTTTTGTGGACGACCGCCGGAACAGATCACCGGTGTTGCCTGATCCAAGGTTGCGGGTAGGAACGTATTAGGCTTTATGAGGTCTTACCGTGGCTACAACCTCTAATACTTTGATAGAAGGGAGCAAGATGTCCGGTTTGCAACTAATAAAAGCGCGGTCAACGCTCGTAAGTTATTGATTAAATGAAAGAAAAATTGACCCGATCACCACCTTGCCAAGGTGGAAGTCGCGAGTTCGAGTCTCGTTTCCCGCTCCAATTTCTCCCCTCGTTCAAACTCAGCTTGTTGCGGCGAGACCGTGTGACGTGTGCATAGACGGAAACGACACCGTCGGAGCGATGCTCCTCCGTGTTTCCCGCTCCAATTTCTCCCCTCGTTCAAATCCAACGGGTTGCGGCGAGACCGTGTGACGTGTGCTTCGCGGCGATCGTCCCTGCCGTTGCTGATCTTGTCCGCGAGCACGATGTTGCCGCCAAATT
>JAACDS010000209.1 GCA_009936895.1 Pseudomonadota bacterium | reverse complement strand
GTTTTTGCCGGTCAGGCTATCTCAATGACGATGGGCTTGGGCTTTGCGATGGCCGTAGATCCGCAAAACGGTGTGCAGGTGCCGGTCATTTCACAGCTATACGTCATTATAGCTACCTTACTCTTTCTGGCCTTGGACGGTCATCTGCTACTGATTGCAGCGGTCGTCGAGTCATACCAACTGATTCCGGTTGGTGTCGCGGGCCTCCCTATTTCGAGTTTGTCAGCCGTGGTTGCTCTGGGAACTATGGTGTTCGCAGGGGGCATTCTTTTGGCGCTGCCAGCGTTGACAGCATTACTGTTGATTAATGTGGCTTTTGGCATCGTTACGCGAACCGCACCGCAGCTGAATATTTTTGCGGTGGGTTTTCCGGTAACCATTCTTGCCGGCTTGTTCATTATGTTTCTTGTCATGCCTGGTTTCATCGAGGCTCTGACGCAGCTAATTGGCTCGTCGCTTCAGCGCGGCCTCGGCGCTTTCGGTTAAGGAGGGCGCATGGCAGAAGAGCAGCAAGGTCAGGAACGTAGCGAACAGCCGACCGCCAAACGCTTAACCGAAGCGCGGAAAAAAGGACAGGTTGCCCGCTCGCGCGAATTGAATACGTTGTTGGTCATGTTAGCCAGTGCGATTGCGCTTTGGTTGCTAAGTGGGCCGGCGATGTCAGGGTTAATTGCGCTGTTCTCGGAGGCGCTGAGCCCGTCCGGTGATGTGCTCAGGCAGGCAGAGCTCGTGCCGACTCATTTAATGCAAGTCATGCTATCGGCGCTCACCTTAATTGCTCCCTTCCTTGCAATTACTGTCGTTGCGGCGCTGGCAGGTCCGGCTGTTATGGGCGGATTGCTATTCAGTGCTGACGCTATTGCATTCAAGGCCGAGAAGCTTGACCCCATCAAAGGATTGGGTCGTGTATTTTCTACCAAAGGGCTTATCGAGCTGGTTAAGGCCCTACTGAAGTTCTTCTTGGTCCTCGGTGTTGCGGTCCTCATCTACAAGTTTATGGAGCGGGAGGTCATGGCGTTGATCACGCTCGACGTCATGGAGGGCATTACGCGATCGGGTGGCATGATCATGATTGCTTTGGTATTGCTCTCGGCCACGCTGGTTCTGATTGCCGCTATTGATGTGCCCTACCAGCTCTGGAGCCACAACAAGCAGATGCGCATGACCAAGCAAGAGGTCAAAGACGAGAGCAAAGAGACCGACGGACGTCCTGAAGTTAAAGCGCGAGTGAGGCAGCTTCAGCGTGAGGCGTCCCAGCGGCGCATGCTGCAAGACATACCGGATGCCGACGTTGTGATTACGAACCCAACACACTACTCGGTTGCCCTTAAGTACGACAAGGACGGCACCGGAGCCCCACGTGTTGTCGCGAAGGGACAGGATTTGATCGCCTTGAAGATTAGGACCATCGCTATTGAACACGATGTAGCGATCTACGAAGAGCCGCCATTAGCGCGTGCCTTACACGGTACAACTGAAATAGGTGACGAGATTCCAGGCCCGCTGTTCCTGGCGGTGGCAAGGGTTCTTGCTTATGTCTATCACCTGCGCAAGTCCGCACCCACAGATTACATTCCTCGCCCAGCTCCAGTGGAGTTGCCGAGCGAGTTTGCAGAGTATCACTAGGAGATAAATGGTCATGGCTACGAGCACACTCGTTCTGGATCAGCCCACAAATCGCGGTAATTTCTTAAGCGGGCTGGGAGCACCCGCCATCATGCTGATGATGTTGGCAATGATTGTCCTGCCGCTCCCCGCGACCGCGCTAGATTTTCTTTTCACGATGAGTATTGCGCTGTCCATCATGGTATTGATGGCGTCAGTCTATGCCACGCGACCGCTCGATTTTGGCGTATTTCCAACGGTCCTTTTATTGGCAACGCTGATGAGACTCGCATTGAATGTAGCCTCTACGCGCGTGGTACTGCTTAACGGCCATACCGGTACGGATTCTGCCGGTCGCGTTATTGAGGCCTTTGGTGAATTTGTCGTGGGCGGCAGTTATGCGGTGGGATTGGTGCTATTCACCATTTTGGTGGTCATCAACTTTGTTGTAGTGACAAAGGGTGCGACACGGGTCTCAGAGGTGACTGCTCGATTTACCCTCGATGCTATGCCCGGTAAGCAGATGGCGATTGACGCGGACTTGAACGCCGGCTTGATCAGTTCCGACGAGGCTCTTGAGCGGCGGGAGCGCGTTACACGAGAATCTGACTTTTACGGTGCGATGGACGGTGCATCTAAGTTCGTCAGGGGCGATGCGGTAGCGGGCATCCTGATTCTGTTCATTAATATTCTAGGTGGCTTTGCGATTGGCACCTTGCAGCACGATCTGGATGCATCGCAGGCGGCGCAAAATTATGTCTTACTAACCATCGGCGACGGTCTGGTTGCTCAGATTCCTTCCATGCTCCTTTCTACTGCGACAGCCATAATTGTGACGCGTATATCAGGCGAGCAGGACATGAGCGCTGAGGTGTCCAGTCAGCTCACCAACAATCCTAAGGTCTTATTCGTGGCGGCGGGCATCATCGGTGCTATGGGTGTGGTTCCTGGTATGCCTAATGTGGTCTTTATTTCGATCGCGACATTGTTAGCTGTTGGGGGCTACTTGCGCTCACAAGAGGGGCTGATACCGGAGCTGGTAGATGCAAAACCTGAGCCTGTTGAGTCGCAGCCTAAAACCAATGAGTTGAGCTGGGATGATGTGTCGAGCCTTGATCAAATTGGTCTTGAAGTAGGCTACAGACTCATACCGCTGGTCGACGCAGCGCAGGGCGGTGACCTGCTGAGCCGTATCAAGGGTGTCCGTAAAAAGCTGTCGCAAGAGCTCGGTTTCTTGGTTGACTCCGTACACATCAGAGACAACCTTGACTTAGGCCCTAACAAATACCGCATCAGTATTCACGGCGTATCAATGGGTGAGGGCGAGGTTATTCCGGATCGTGAGTTAGCGATCAATCCAGGTCAGGTATTTGGACAAGTGGACGGCATCGCCACCAAAGACCCGACTTTTGGCTTAGACGCATTATGGATTGACCCGTCGCAACGCGATGCAGCTCAGACTGCAGGTTATACCGTCGTGGACAGCTCTACCGTGATTGCGACACACCTAAGTCAGCTACTGAAAAACAATGCAGCTAAGCTGATCGGTCAAGACGATGTGCAACAGCTGCTTGAGCGACTTAAGCAAACCGCACCTAAGCTGGTTGAAAACCTTGTACCTAACACCATGTCGCTTGCCGATGTACCGCGCGTCGTTCACAGCTTGCTAGACGAGGGTGTGCCGATTCGTGACATGCGCACCATTGCCGAGACGCTGTCGATCCACCGTGGTCTTGAGAATAAACCTGAAGAGTTAGTGGCTCAGGTCAGGGTTGCGCTGGGACCATCGATCTTCCAGTCGGTAATAGGCGGAGCACAAGAGCTTCCGGTCATGGTGCTCGACCCTCAGCTCGAACAGATGATGAGTAGCGCTGTTCAGAATAATCAAGGTGTGATCGAGCCAAACCTATTAGACACCATGGTCAAGGGAATTGGTGAGGCAGCTGGAAAGATGGAGGCCGAAGGAGCCAGCCCGGTACTGCTGGTATCGGGAATTATTCGTGGCTTCCTGTCGAAGCTGCTGCGAGGGCGGATGAGCAACTTCTATATCTTGGCCTACGAGGAAATCCCTGGCGATAAAAATATTCGAGTGGTTACCACGGTTGGCGGGCAGAACTAAAAGTTGGCCCGGTAATTGCAAACACTAGATGAAACGCGTGTTTTAGCAGTATTGACGTCAAAGTATTGGCGTCTTTTGGAGAAAAAAGTATGAACGTACAGCGCTTTACAGGACGAACAAACAGGCTCGCTTTAGAGCAGGTGCGTAACGTGATGGGTCCTGAGGCCCTCATTTTATCCAATAAGCGGACAGCTGACGGGATTGAGATTTGTGCCATGCTTGAAAGTGGATCGGTTAGGTCAGCGATTGAGCAAGCGCCACCGGCCGCATCGTCGTCAGAAGTTACGACCAATGAAATTGCGCTCGCGCACCTGAAACGCGAGTTGACTGATTTGCGGGAAACACTGCATGCGGCATTGGGTCAACGGCAGTGGCAGGACAGTGCTGGAAAGCGTCCAGTGATAGCGACCATAGAACAACGTCTTTCAACCCTTGGCCTTGATCGTGTGCTGATTGGTGAGTTGGTTAATGGCCTTTCTGCAGAGACTAAGTTGGATGAGGGTTGGCGGTACGCCATCTCTAATCTTATAGCTCGAATCGAGGTGCTAACCGATGCGGAGCAAGCGGGTCTGAGGGTCAAGGCAGTGGTGGGCGCCGGGGGCACTGATCGATCGCTTGTCATTAAACAACTTGCTGAGGGAGCGTTGAGTCAATACGAAGCTCGTGAAATCGCCGTGGTAAGTATGCTGGAAGATCCTTCTTCGGCATTGGGCCGGTATTGTCATGAGCGGGATATCTCGAGCTTTATGGCGCCGAATGCAGATGCGCTTAAAAAAGCCTTGGCTTCGGTGAAGCATTGTCGGCAAGTATTTATTGAAACGCCCGATCTTTTGCCGTCTCAAGGTTCACAAGATCCGGCTTTAGCTGCACTTCTTAAACAGCGCGCGGGGTTAACTGCATTGCTCGTCATACCCTGCTCGGCACAAAGCGAATATTTGGAGCTTGTAGCCGATCATTCCGAACAGCTTCCAATTGCAGGTGCTGTATTGACAGGCTTGGAGGATGCCACCTCTTTGGGGGCCGTAGTTGGCTTGCTGGCAAGACGGGAACTGCCCGTGGCTGGCGTTGCCGACCCATCAAACCAGGGTCTCTGTAGCATCACGCCGGAGGGCCTTAT
>JAACDS010000208.1 GCA_009936895.1 Pseudomonadota bacterium | reverse complement strand
GTTCCCCATTTTCGCGAACCCGTGTCCAGATAGAACTGATAAAAGGCATCCCAGTGCGCTTCGGTGAGGTCTGCCCCGGTGAGCCAGTCGATCTCAATGTCGTTGGCGAGTGCTTCCCGGCGTTCGCGTTTCAAGTTTTTGCGTTTTTTGGAGGCCAGCTGCAGCAGGAATTCGTCAAAGGACTGATAGCCGGCATTGTGCCAGTGAAACTGCTGGTCCATACGCTGCAGCAAGCCCGCATCGGCTGCACGGGCCCACTGAGATTCGGGAAGAAAGGTCATGTGTAAGGAACTGACCTTGGCTTGCTCGGCCACTTGCAGGCAAGCGTCCAGCAACAGTTGTTGATGCGCTTCACTGTCGTCCGCACAGAGCAGTTTCGGGCAGGTCGCCGGGGTAAACGGAATACTGCTCTGCAGCTTGGGGTAGTAGCTGTTGCCGGCGCGATGCCAAGCGTCTGCCCAACCGTAGTCGAAGACGTATTCGCCTTGACTGTGATTTTTCAGGTAGAGCGGGACAACCCCCAGCAGGTTGTTGCCGTCCTCGACCGCGATATGAAAGGGCTGCCACCCGGTCTCTCGTCCTACGCTGCCGCTTTCTTCCAAGGCGAGCAAGAACGCGTGCCGGGCAAATGGGTTGTAGGCCCCAGCGCCGTCGGCGCAGCGATTCCATTCCCCGGCCTCTATCTCGGTAATGCTGTGGCAGATTTTCGCGGTAGGCGTTGGCAAATGAAGTCTCGGCTTATCAGTCAACGGAATGATACGCACCCAGACAGCAAGAAAGAGCGAAAAAAGTTAACCCTGGGGTTGCCCCGGGTACGCAAGCGGTCTGAATGAGGTTAAAAGATGCCCATCTCGATGCCTAGGGCCATGGCCAGACCCAAGGACTCGCAAGCCTGCAAGTCCGTTGAGCTCGGGTCACCTTTTGCGATCACTGGCTGCTGCACGGCGACAAAAGGGTAGCCATTGGCGATGCGTTCCATGGCTCGAACCGCACCGCTGCCATCGTTCCCTGCACTGACGAACATGGCATAGGGCAGGGGAGACAGTTTGCCCTCCACCTCGTAGAACGTGCGATCCAGAAAGTCTTTTAAGGCACCGGACAAATAGCCAAAGTTTTCAGGTGTCCCCAGCAGCAGGGCGTCTGCCCACATCAAATCCTCGGGGCCAGCCTCGGCAGCTCGCAGCATGCGTACCTCGACGTCGCCGACGTCGTCAGATGTGGCGCCGCGAACAACGGCGTCGGCCAATGTCACGGTATTGCCGGTTTTGGAGTGAAATACGATCAGCAAGTGCTTCAACGTCAGGGCTCTTTTGTGCGGAGCAACCGGTATAGCGCAGCCCTTTCTTGCGAACAACCATCTTTAAAGCCAATGTTTGGCTATAGTCGGATTTTTTTGGAGACAGCCCATGCGTATGACGACCCCTCGAATACAACCCTTGGCCGATGACCAGTGGGACGATGACGCTCGGGCCTTATTGGCTCCGATAGCGCAAAACGGCCGCGTTCTGAACATCTTTCGAACCCTTGCCAATCATTCAGGCTTGGCGCGCCGTTGGATGGTCTTTGCCAATCACATTCTGGGTAAGTCCACGCTGTCCGAGCAGGCTCGTGAGCTGGTGATTCTGCGTATTGGCTATCTGTGTCAATCCGGATACGAGTGGGGTCAGCATGTGGTAATTGCTCGTCGGGCCGGGATGACCGATGACGAAATTTTATCCAGCAAAAGCGGCCCGGAAACCCCGGGACTATCGCCGCTCTATCGCTTGTTGCTTCAGGCGACAGACGAACTGCATGCGGATGCGCACATTACTGACGTAACCTGGGAAGGGCTGACCGAGCACCTGAACCAACAGCAGATGATGGATTTGGTGTTTACCGTCGGGCAATACAATTTGGTGTCGATGGCATTGAACAGCTTTGGTGTGCAGCTGGATGCGGGCGTGCCCGACTGGGACTTGGGCGTAACATCTTGATCACAAGGATGTTTCGGCGCTCAATAAGCGGTTTGTATTGGACAATTGGCCGATTTGTGTCGTAACGCTTGGTATTTTTTTGTCACCTTTTGTAACAAAAGTATTGACTCTGACCGGCGAGTGACTCATTTTTGCTGATCTTCAAAGAAAAGCGTGCGCAAGAAACGTAACAAACGTAGCAGTAGGTAAGATACGGAGTAAGGGTGCGAGTCGTAAACGGAATCATAGGATGTGTGTTGTTGGCCCTGGCCATCCTGCATATTTTTATACCAAAAACCCCCATTCTTTCTGCCGTGTACTTCGGCGGAGCCCTGTTGGCATTGGCAAGTCTTCGACCCAATATCCCTTTCGCTTGGGCCCGGGTGCTGGCCGTGGCTAGTGTGATCGCTATGTTTTTTTACTTCGCGGGCTTCTTTCGCATCGTCGATCATTTCCACGAGCAGTGGTATCGCAGCGGCATGATGCTCAATGCGGTCGGCATGTTGATCTCAGCCTTCGCCATGATTCCAGTGCTATCGGTGTTCAGTTCTCGAATGAAATGCGATGGTCAAAAGGTCGGCGCCAGTGACCGGGCCCTATTTGCCGGACCTGACGAAGAAGCGTCGGGGCGTTAACCCCCAAACCTAGTCTGATCAACGCATCCGTTGATCTCTACTGAACCCGTTTCAATACGCCTCGGTCGTCGAACAACCGCCCAACACTCACAGCAGAGCGCATCATGCTAGGCATGGGAGCGATGCGAAACAAATCGCCATTGCGTCCAACAAGCTGTCGCGGAACGCCCCCGCGCTTGGCCAGTTCGGCGTTGGCTTGCATATGAGCCGATTCACCGTGTACGGGAATGGCGATATTCGGTTTCAGCCATGCGTACATATGGCTCAACTCCTCGGCGTTGGGATGGCCCGAGGCATGAAGGGGCAGATTGCTCTGGTCCGCATGAATCACGTCCACACCGGCGGCTTCGAAGCCTGCGCCCATGGCGGCGATACGGTGTTCGTTACCCGGAATGGCCTTGGCGCTGTAAATCACGCGATCGCCCCGAGTCAATTCCAAGGTCGGATGTCGGTTCGCTGCCAAGCGAGTCAGCGCCGCGCCGGGTTCACCCTGACTGCCCGTCGCAAGAATCATCACTTCCTGGGGCGGCAGGTAGCCCAGATCGTTGGGTGGAATCGGATCGAAATTCTCGGCGAGATAACCGCAGGCTTTAGCAGCTGCGGTCATGGAAAGCAGGGATCGCCCAAGAAGGCAAAGGTAGCGTCCGCTCTCACTGGCGATCTGCCCTAGGGTCTGCAAGCGCGCGATGTTGCTGGCGAAGCATCCGATAGCCACCCGCCCCGGACTGTCGCTGACGATGTCCAGCAAACCCTCATACAGATCGGCCTCTGAAATCGAGTGACCGGGATTCTGCGCATTGGTGGAATCGCATATCACCGCATCAATCGACCGTTCGCCGAGCGCCTGCCATAGCGGCTGATCAAATCCCTCGCCAACCACCGGAGCGGGATCGATTTTCCAATCCGCCGTATGCACGATGGTCCCTGCGGCAGTCTCGATAAGCAGGCCGTTGGTTTCAGGGGTGGAATGAGTGATTGGTAACCAGCGGAGGTTGAACGGCCCCAAGGACAAGGAATTTCGTGCTTCAACCACCCGTATCGGTGCACGACAGCCCGCTTCACGTAGCTTGGGTTTGAGAACCTGGGCGGTAAAAGCGGTTGTGTAAATCGGGCATTGGAATCGGTCCGCCAGATAAGGCAAAGCACCGATATGATCCATATGAGCATGGGTCGCGATGATACCAACAAGGTTGTCCACCCGATCGACAATGAATTGCGGATCCGGCATCTGTACCTCGTTGCCTTTTGATGTTTCTTCAAAAGTCACGCCGCAGTCGACCATGATCCATCGGCCGTCGTGGCCAAACAGATTCAGGTTCATCCCGATCTCGCCGCTACCGCCCAGGGGAATAAACCAAAGGTCTTGGATGCCGGGTGTCACAGCGTCATTCGCCAATGCGCCATCAATGCTCCGGGTGCCAGCTCAGCTCAGCCGCGACAGCGAATAGTCGGTCAGCGCACGCAAGGCTTGGCGGTAGGGGCCATCGGCGAGGGCGTCCAATTGAACAATCGCCTTTTGGCCCTCGTCTATCGCTGCCTGACGTGTGTAGTCCAAGGCTCCGCAGGTTTTCACAATGTCGGAAATCTTGCCGATGCTGTCGCAGGAGCGCGCATTTATGGCCTCGCGAATGAATGCCCGATCATCTTTCGGGGCGGTATTCAGGGCTTGAATCAGTGGCAGTGTCAGTTTTCCTTCCGCCAGATCATCGCCTACGTTTTTCCCCATCACTGTCGGATCCCCGGCGTAGTCCAGCCAGTCGTCGATCAATTGGTAGGCCATGCCGAAATGCAGCCCATACTGTTGCAGCGCCGACACGGCCTCATCGTCAGCGGTCGTTGGCGATTCTTTGGCTGCAATCAACGCGCCGGTATGAGAGGCCGCCTCAAACAGCAGGGCCGTCTTGCAGCGGATCACCTCGCGGTAATCACGTTCACTCATGTCGCAATTGCCGATATTGGCCAACTGCATGACCTCACCCTCGGCGATGGTATTGGTGGCGCGTGCCAGAACCGCCATGACGTCGAGATTGGCCAGCTCGACCATTAGCTGAAACGCGCGGGAATAGAGGAAGTCACCGACTAAGACGCTGGGTGCATTGCCCCACTTGTCATTGGCAGTGGCTCGTCCTCGGCGCAAGGCAGAACTGTCTACCACGTCGTCATGAAGCAGGGTGGCGGTGTGTAAAAACTCGATGATGGCCGCCAGGCTGATGTGGGCATCGCCTTTATAGCCCATCGCCTGGCTGCTGAGCAGCACCAGCATCGGACGCAGGCGTTTGCCGCCACTCTCCACGATGTACTGGCCGATTTCCTCAACCATGGCCACATCGGAAGTGAGTCTTTGGGGGATCAAGGTGTTTACCCTATCGAATTCTTCCGCGACTAACCGATAGATGTCAGCTAACGGGTTGTCCGGTATCGCGCTGCTTTGGGCTACAACAGAGCTGCCAGTAGACGCGGTCATAACGCCCATCGTGGGTGGGGTTTGAGAAGTAAAACTGGCGCGGGACGCTTCATGGGTTCTGCTGACCGTATTCCATCGTGAATTAAGGCGAACCCAAAGCCAGCATTGGCCGGGTAAGAGGGCACGCAGTATAACCAGATCGGTTACCCCCGTCGTGGCAAATTTCTTCGTCTGGATTGATTCGGTTCGGACACCTGACATGAGGGGGCGAAACCTCTATGTTTATGGATCAAGAAGCGAAAAAACGACCAATGACGGCGATGAACCTACGCCGGATCCAATGTGAGAGCAGAACGATGACCCAGCCAGAAACGACAAACCCTCCTGAGCTTGACGCCATTATCATTGGCGCGGGCGTGGGCGGCCTCTATGCACTGCATCACCTAAGGGACAAGATGGGCCTCAATGTCCAGGCCTTTGACGGTGCTGGTGGCGTCGGTGGGACCTGGTGGTACAACCGCTACCCCGGTGCGCGTGTGGATGCTCCGAGCAGCCCATTCTATGCCTATACATTTTCTAAGGAATTGGTGGATGACTGGGAATGGTCGGAATCCCAAAGCTCCAGCAGTCAGGTACGCGCTTACCTTGAGTTTGTCGCTGATCGATTGGACCTGCTTCGTGACATTCAATTCAATACTTGGGTAGAAGATGCCAGGTATGACGACGCGGCCCAGCGTTGGACGATAACCACGCATACAGGGGAGCGTGTTACCGCCAGATTCATGATCTGTGCCGTGGGTGCGCTGTTTGTTGCCCACAAGCCTGATTATCCGGGCATCGACGACTTTGCCGGTGAGTGCTACCACACCGGCCGCTGGCCTCTCGAACCGGTCTCTTTTGAGGACAAGCGTGTGGGCGTCATTGGCACAGGTTCTTCGGGTATTCAGGCGATTCCTGAAATCGCTAAGCAGGCCGCACATGTCACAGTATTCCAGCGCACGCCCCAGTACGCTCTGCCCGCACGCAACCGCGCAATGTCGGCAGAGGAAACCGCCGGTTATCGAGACGAGTGGGAAAGCCACCGTCAATCCATGCGCCGACGGGGTGGATGGCCGTTTGCGACGACGAAGCTGCGTGCCGGGGATGCAAGTCCCGC
>JAACDS010000207.1 GCA_009936895.1 Pseudomonadota bacterium | reverse complement strand
TCTTAGTCACCAGTTTGGTGTTAATGCCAATATTGCTCAGGTGGTTTGCGGCGGATCAGGTCAAGGCTTAGTGGATTGTCAAATCGCTCGTTCCTTCGTATAGTTCGTTATCGCCCATGTGGCGAGTTCTCAGGGCGGGGTGAAAGTCCCCACCGGCGGTAATCGCGTCCTATGGCTCAAAGAGTCAGCAGCGTGTAGCCCGCGGGCGCTCTCGATGGCTACCTCGTTTGAGGCAGGCTCGAGAGGACAGCAGACCCGGTTAGATTCCGGGGCCGACAGTTAAAGTCTGGTTATGAGAATGAGGTTTGCTTCCGACACGTCCCAGTGGCTGTGAAGGTTCATTTCCTTGTTGCCCTGTTGTTTAACCCAACGATAGGCAAGCAACAGATGAATACCTTCAGTAATAACTTCACCGATACCACCTCCCGCACGCGAATCGCCTTTGTGCAGTCATGCTGGCACCGCGACATCGTCGATCAACTGCGCGATGCCTTCTTACGAACTCACGCTGAATTGGATAATCGCGATGTCGATTTGTTCGAAGTCCCCGGCGCTTTCGAGATTCCGTTGCGCGCGAAAATCCTCGCCAGCAGCGGCCAGTATGCGGGTATCGTCACCGGCGGCTTGATCGTCGATGGCGGTATTTACCGCCACGAGTTTGTTTCCAGCGCCGTGATTGACGGTCTGATGCGCGTGCAGCTGGATACCGGCGTGCCCGTGTTTTCGGCGGTGTTGACCCCACAAGACTTTCTCAGCGACGGGCAGCCTGAATTCTTTCAAGAGCACTTCGTCACCAAGGGAACGGAGGCAGCTCACGCCTGCATAGAGACGATCGGTGCTGTAAAACAGCACCAAGTCGCTTGATTCAGTCGGTGGCGTCTGCGGCCTCGAAGGTCAGCAGATCCGCGCCGCCATCAACTAAGTCACCAATGGCGTAGAACACGTCGGTTACTGTGCCCGCAGTGGGGGCCTTGATGGCGTGTTCCATCTTCATAGCTTCCATAATCGCTAGCGTGGTGCCAGCGTCGACCTGCTGACCGGGTTCGGCAAATAAAGCTACGACGGTGCCATTCATGGGCGCTTTGAAGCCAGTGCCGTTGGCTACGTTGGTGTCTGCACCCAAATCCAATGGCTTGGTGTGACACGCGAACGTTTGTGCGCCGCTGAACAACAGCAGCTCCCTGCTGCCATTATGTCCTCTTTCGAAAACTTCGGCTGTGTGTCGATGGCCGTTTAGCGTGCATTCCAACCGCTCGCCGACTGCGTCAGCGGTTGCCCGAAACGTCTCACCGGCAGCGACGACGTCGTAGTTGCCCGGTGCTGTCCGGCTTACCGTGACTCGGTGCTCGTCTGCGCCGGCGAGCAGGATTGCCTGCCATTGGCTTGGCGCATTCATGCGCCAAGCATCCTGCGAGTGCCACGGTGATGTGGGGTCAGCAGTCGGCTTGCGAGGAGACGCGTGGCTGGGTGTGAGAATCAGATACAAGGCAAGCTGGGCCAGTGCAGTGGGAAGGGTGTTAGGACTGGACGCAAAAAGAGACGGGTGATGTTGTTCGATGAAGTCCGTGCGCAGCTCAGCCGCCTTGAAGGCGTCGTTGATCACTAATCGTTTAAGGAAGTCGATGTTGGTGATGACACCGGCGATTCGATATTGGTTAAGGGCCTGATGCATTCGTCGCAGTGCGATCTCTCGGTTTTCGCCCCATACGATCAGCTTGGCGATCATCGGGTCATAAAATACGCCAATATCGTCGCCTTCGATAACGCCGGTGTCGATGCGGATATGAGCGTTCTGTTCGGGTTGTTGCAGACGCCACAAACTGCCGGCTGCGGGAAGAAAGTCGTTCTCTGGATTTTCAGCATAGATGCGCGCTTCCAGAGCGTGGCCGGTGATCGTCAGCTCCTCCTGACTTTGGGGCAGCGGGTCGCCGTTGGCTACCTGAAGCTGCCATGCCACCAGGTCAGTCCCTGTGATCATTTCCGTTACCGGATGTTCTACCTGAAGGCGCGTGTTCATCTCCATAAAGTAGAAGCCGCCGCCGGCGTCTAGTAAAAATTCCACGGTACCTGCGCCCACATAGCCGACAGCCGATGCCGCGCGAAGGGCGGCTTCGCCCATTTTCTGGCGCAGGCTGTTGCTGAGATTGGGTGCAGGTGCCTCTTCGATGATTTTTTGGTGTCTGCGCTGAACGGAACAATCACGCTCAAACAAATACACGCCATTGCCATGGCTATCGCAGAACACTTGCACCTCAACATGCCGGGCATGCTCCAAGTATTTTTCTACCAGCATGTCATCGTTGCCAAAACCGGCCTGAGCTTCGCGTTTGGCCGCTGCAAGAGCCTCAGTAAATTCCCCTGCCTCGTGCACCTGCCGCATGCCCTTGCCCCCGCCACCGGCAACAGCTTTGAGTAATACGGGATAGCCCATGGCGTCTGCAGCCTGCTGGAGTTTGGCTGCGTCTTGATCATCGCCGTGATACCCGGGCAATAGGGGTACGTCAGCATGCTGCATGATCTGCTTCGCCGCAGCCTTGGATCCCATGGCTTCAATAGCGTTCACCGGCGGGCCGATAAACACCAGTTCATTGGCTGCGCAAAGTTCGCAGAAAGCGGCATTTTCAGACAAAAAGCCGTAACCCGGATGAATGGCCTGACTGCCCGTGGTTTTGGCCGCATCGATGATGCGCTGCATCTGCAGATAGGAGTCGGTTGGCGCTGAACCGCCAATGTGCACCGCCTCATCCGCCAATGTGACGTGCAGAGCATCGCGGTCTGCATCGGAGAAAACAGCGACGGTGTTGATGCCCAGATGTTTGGCGGTACGGATCACCCGGCACGCAATTTCGCCGCGATTGGCGATGAGGATTTTGTGAAACATGGTTACATCCTGAACACGCCGAAACGTGTTTCGGCTATGGGTTTGTTGAGCGATGCAGACAGTGCCAGACCGAGCACGCGCCGGGTATCGATAGGGTTGATGACGCCGTCGTCCCACAATCGGGCGCTGGCGTAGTAGGGGTGCGCTTGTGCGTCGAAGTCGTCAATGATGGGCTGTTTGAAGGAGGTTTCATCCTCGGCAGACCACGCTTCGCCGCTGCCCTCGATTTGGCCGCGCCGTACCTGGGCCAACACGCCGGCGGCTTGCTCGCCGCCCATGACCGAGATGCGGGCATTGGGCCACATGAACAAAAAGTTAGGATCGTAGGCTCGTCCGCACATACCGTAATTGCCAGCGCCGTAAGAGTTGCCAAGGATCAACGTCAGCTTGGGCACCTTGGCGCAGGCTACGGCGGTGACCATCTTGGCGCCGTGCTTGGCGATGCCACCGGTTTCATACTGTTTACCCACCAAGAATCCCGTGATGTTTTGCAAAAAAATCAGTGGGATTTTTCGCTGTGCGCACAGTTCGATGAAGTGAGCGCCTTTTTGTGCAGATTCGGCAAACAGCACGCCATTGTTGGCGACAATGCCGACAGGGTACCCGTAGAGGCGGGCAAAGCCGCAGACCAGAGTCTGACCGTATAAGGCTTTGAATTCGTCAAATGCTGAGCCGTCGAAGACTCGGGCGATGATCTCGCGGACATCATACTGTTCTCGAACGTTCTTCGGCACGATGCCGAGTAGGTCACTGGCGGGATACAAGGGTTCGACGGTATCGACCACGTCCATGTTGACTGGTTTGACCCGGTTGAGCCTAGCGACAGCGCCGCGAGCAAGTTCTAGGGCGTGATTGTCGTTATTCGCGTAATGATCGGTGACGCCAGATTCGCGACTGTGTACATCGGCGCCGCCCAAGGCTTCAGCACTGACTTCCTCACCGGTTGCCATTTTCACCAGTGGCGGTCCGGCCAAGAAAATGGTGCCCTGATTTTTTACGATGATGGATTCGTCGGCCATGGCAGGTACGTATGCGCCGCCTGCCGTACAGGAACCCATGACCACGGCGATTTGCGGAATGTTCTCCGCTGACATGTTGGCTTGATTGAAAAAAATCCGACCAAAATGATTCTTGTCTGGGAATACTTCGTCTTGATTGGGCAGGTTGGCTCCGCCGGAATCCACCAGATAGATGCACGGCAAATGGTTTTCTCGCGCGATGTCCTGAGCGCGAAGGTGCTTTTTGACGCTCACAGGGTAGTAGGTGCCGCCCTTTACAGTGGCGTCGTTGGCGACGATGACGCATTCAATACCGGCAACGCGACCGATGCCCGTGATGATGCCGGCTGCGGGCACATCGTCCTTACCGTACATGTCGTGAGCCGCAAGCTAGGAAAATTCCAGAAAAGGCGAGCCGGGGTCGAGCAGTAAATCGACTCGATCTCGTGGCAGGAGTTTGCCTCGGGCTTGATGTCGCGCCTGATAGCGCTCGCCGCCGCCTTCTTTGATTCTTTCAATCAGCGTCGCCAAATCGTCGACGAGTGACTGCATGTGTTCAGCATTGTCGCTGAACGCTTGGGATCGCGAGTTGATTTGGGTCTTAAGAGTGTTCATACCGATGCTCCTTAAGCATTTTTAGACCTGCGGCTTTTGATGCTGTCATTGCTGCGTTTCTCCCAGGCGTCGAGATCTTCGATCATGTGTTCCAGTTCAAGCTTTTGAGCCAGCAGTTGCGCTCGGCGTGCCTGAATCTTTTCGATGAGGCGTTTGATTTGCTCCCGATTATTAGATGCTGGGTTGTACATGCCAATCAGCTCGGCGCTTTCCTGCAGTGATAGCCCAAGCGTTTTTCCTCGTAGCACGAGCACCAGTCTTGCTCGGTCAGCAGGGGAGTAACGACGGGTTCGGCCAATTCTGGTGGGTTGGAGCAGCCCCTTTTCTTCATAGAAGCGAAGGGTTCGTGGGGTTACCCCGAACTCACT
>JAACDS010000019.1 GCA_009936895.1 Pseudomonadota bacterium | reverse complement strand
CGGCAGAAAGCAAGGCCTTGGTTGACCGTGGAGCAGCGCTGTTGTTCCGGCTGTTTACGTTCCCGATGCCTGTGGTGGCCGCGAGTGCCGGCCATGCCATCGCCGCCGGTGCCCTGCTGTTACTGGCCTCAGATACGCGTATCGGCGTGGGTGGTGACGCTAAGTACGGACTGAACGAAACGGCCATTGGTATGACCCTGCCTCCGTTTGGCCTGCAAATGGGACTGTGTCGTTTGTCCAAGCGGCATCACACCGAAGCCATGATTCAAGCGCGCCTTTACGATGCGGAAACCGCTCAAAAAGTGGGATATCTGGACCAGGTGGTGTCACCTGAAACCCTCGATCAGTCGGCTATTGCTGCCGCGTCGAAGTTGGCAGAATTACCGACAAAGGCTTATGCAGCGATGAAGCTGGATGTGCGTAAGCAATACATCGACATCATCGCAGCGAGTTTAGCTTGAGCGAACGCCACTGACAGTTGCAAAAAGCGCAAGGAAATTCCGGGGTTACGTCGTTTTTAGCGGTTCATTTCGAGTGATACAGCGCTTGATGTGGTTCATCGCTTGGCAGTAGAATGCGCGCCCGGATTGGGAAGGTTGCTTCGCAAGACGACCGAGTCTGGAAACGCCGTGAACGGGCTGAAAACGGTTCGATCGTGCTGGAGGCGTGTTGGTTGAACGATATTCGACGCCGTCAGCGTACTTTGGAGAAGTTTGGAGGCGCCCATTAAAAAGGCAAGCAAGCGAGTTGATCGCTCGTTGTTGAATGACGATATTTCTGCCGCAAACGTGCGCCTAGTGGCGGCGGACGGCAGTCAGCGTGGCATCGTATCGAGAGCCGAAGCGCTGGCGGAAGCGAGAGCAGCAGGACTGGATTTGGTTCTGGTTGCTGTGGATGCAAATCCACCGGTCTGCAAAGTCATGGACTATGGGAAGCATTTGTTTGAGCTGAAGAAAACCAAGGCAGCTCAAAGAAAGAAGCAAAAACAGATTCAAGTAAAAGAGATGAAGTTCCGTCCTGGCACGGAAGAAGGTGACTATCAGGTAAAACTACGCAACCTGAAGCGCTTTCTCGAAGAAGGGGACAAGACGAAAGTGTCTTTGCGTTTCCGCGGTCGTGAGGTGGTGCATCCCGAAATCGGTATGAACCTGATGAAGCGCATTGCGGAAGATCTGGACGAGTTAGGCTCTGTGGAATCAGAACCTAAGTTCGAAGGACGCCAAGTCATTATGGTTTTGGCCCCACGAAAAAATAGAAAGGCGCAGGCTCCGAAAGAAGCCTCTTAGACCGCGTTTAACGACGTCTCTATGAAAGCGTATGGGGTCTGTATTGCACAGACCAGCAAGAATACGGGCGAAAGCTCAGTTCTTTAATCGCCTCCATTGAGCCGCGTGCTCGGTCTAGCAGGCAATCGATGAATCGCGTGGAGAAGGCAGATGCCAAAAATTAAGACCCACCGGGGAGCAGCGAAGCGTTTTCGTCGCACCAGTACCGGTTTTAAGCACAAGCAAGCAAACAAGAATCACATCCTCACGAAGAAGGCGCCCAAGCGAAAGCGTCAGCTGCGTGGTATGGAAGGTGTGGCCGCCGCCGATGTTCCGGCATTGGTTCGTATGCTGCCCACAAAGGCTCGATAGGAGGACTTATGCCAAGAATTAAGAGAGGCGTAGCGTCCAGAGCTCGCAGAAAAAAGATATTGAAAGCTGCCAAAGGGTATTACGGCGCTCGTAGCCGCACCTTTAAGGTCGCCAAGCAAGCGGTCATCAAGGCTGGCCAATACGCTTACCGTGACCGCCGTCAGCGCAAGCGTCAGTTCCGACGTTTGTGGATCGTGCGCATCAATGCAGCCGCGCGTGAACATGGCTTGTCTTATAGCCGCTTTATCTCTGGTCTCAAGGAGGCAGGGATAGAGGTTGATCGTAAAGTGTTGGCTGACATTGCTATGCACGAAAAAGACACTTTTGCAGCATTGGCTCAGCGAGCTGGTGCAGGCGTTGCCAAGGCCGCGTAGCAGCCGCAATGCAAAGCGAGAGGCTCTGGTCGGCATTGACGACTCAGAGTCCGTCGGAAGATCAAGACCCACGGTCTTCAGGAGACCTTAATAGAGTGTTCTTCCTGATAGCATGTGGTGTTCAGAAAAAGGGAAGAACGTGGGTTCTTCCCTTTTTTTCTGCCTGATGGGTACAGGCTGGCGTCTAAACTTGGAGAAAGCCAGGACTAACAATGGATATTGAAACAGTATTGCAACAAGGCAT
>JAACDS010000206.1 GCA_009936895.1 Pseudomonadota bacterium | reverse complement strand
ACAACAGGCCAACGACATCGGCGGCGTCACAGTGCAGGTTGATGTTATGGGGGGTGCGGTAGAGTCTCACGTTGGGATCGTCCTCGCGGTAATCCCTGACCTCTCCCAGCAGTTCCTGCTGCGGGGTCTGTGCACCGGGTTCGCCCAGATGATGGCCCAAACCCCAATAGGCTCGACGCACCCATTGCATAGGCTCACGGGTTGGCAACCCCTTGATGATCTGTACTCCCATACCCGTTGCAAGCCGGTTACGCCACCGGGCAATGGATGCTGCCAAGTTCGGAAGAACAAAATTTTCCCTATTGATCAGGGCCAGTTCCTCTGGCGCTTGCGCCACCGCCGCGTAAAGCTCAGCACGATCGTCATCGGACAATTCGTAGCACCAAGAGGCGGTTCCAGAATCCCATTCAGCCCTTAGGTCACTGCCTCGCCAAGCCGCCGGACTGGACAGCGATTTGGTTGGCACGCGGATATGCTCACGAGCGAAGTAATGCCTAGACTGCGCTGCGAAAGACCGATATCCGGTGGCTGACGCTTCTGGCTCACGCATTACAAACCCAGTACCAGCTTGGCCATGATGTTGCGTTGAACCTCGTTGCTGCCTCCGGCAATGGAGCTGGCTCGCAGATTAAAGTAGCGCGAAAATGCGACCACACCCTCGGCGGGGCCAACCGTCGGGACATTCGAGCCCACTGCACGAGCTTCCGGCTGATGCACCGATGCATATTGGCCCATGGCCTCTACGGTCAGTTCGGTAATCCGCTGGGTGATCTCCGCGGACAGCGCCTTGATCACCGAAGACTCAGGGCCTGGGCTATCACCCTTAGACAATGCCGCCATCATGCGAAACTCGGTGTATTGAATGGCCTCAAGTTGCACCGAGGTTTCGTCCATCTTGCGGGTAAAATCGTTATCGTCAGCCAGCGTGCCATTTTCATGGGGAATGATCTGTGCCAGCGCCCTCAGCCTCTGCAAACTGACTTTGCGCGCCGCATTGCCGCCAGCTGAGCCACCGCGCTCGAATTCCAATAGATACTTGGCAACCTGCCAGCCTTTGTTCTCTTCGCCCACAACGTTGGCCTTGGGTACACGGGCATCGTCAAAAAACACCTGATTGACTTCGTGAGCGCCAGAGGCGAACAAAATGGGTTCTACCCGAATCCCTGGGGTATCCATATCCAAGAGCAAGAACGTAATGCCCTCCTGGGGCTTACCTTGGTCGTTGGTCCTCACAAGAATGAACATTTTGTTGGCAAAATGAGCATGGGATGTCCAAATCTTGCTGCCATTCAGACGATAAAAATCGCCGTCAGATGTGGCTTTCAGTTTCAGGCTTGCTAGATCCGAGCCGGAACCGGGTTCAGAGTAGCCTTGGCACCAATAATCTTCACCGGACAGGATGCGCGGCAAATACTCCCGCTGCTGTTCCGGACTGCCGCAGCCAATCAGCAGGGGCCCACACATGTTCAGACTCATGGGAGCGGTATCCGGCGCTCCTGCTTCCGCTTTTTCTATGGACCAGATATAACGGCGCATCAGATCCCAGCCGGTGCCGCCAAACTCCTTGGGCCAGCTGGGTGCGATCCAACCTTGTTTGTGCAGAATTTTGTGCCAGGCAATGTTGTGCTCGTAATCGAGAAAGATGCCCGGGCAAAAGCGCTGCGCCTCGCGCAGCTCATCCGTCAGGTTGTCACTCAAAAAGCCCCGCACCTCATCTCGAAAGGCGTCGTACTCCGCGCCAAAACTGATATTCATAAGTCTCTCCCTAACCCCCCTCAATTCGAGGCATAAAAAATACTTCGGTTTCCGGTGCCAACGGTTCAGCGAAGGCGTCCTGATAAATTTGACCGTCTACGGCGACGGCGGATTGCTCGATGAGTTCCTCCAACCCGGGCCAATGTTCGATGAGTATCTGCGTTAACTCACGGAAATTGGCTACGGCAAATACCGCCTCTCGAGCGCCCCCTGTGGCGATCATCATGGCATTGGAAAACACTACCTTAGCCACAACACCGGCCTGTTTGTTCGAGCACAATCATTTGCCCACAAAAAACCCCGCCAGCGAGCAGGGTTTGTTGATGATCAACCACCTTATTCGAACCTAGCCTTCTATCGCGTCCAACAGGCGTGGCGGCGACATTGGCAGATCGGTAATCCGCATATCTAGAGACCGCGATACTGCGTTGGCGCAGACCGCCAGCGGCGCAACGATCGGGGCTTCACCCACACCACGAACACCAAAGGGGTGGCTTGGGTTCGGCACTTCGACAATCTCCGTGTCGATCATGGGCAGATCCGAGGCCACGGGAATCCGGTAGTCCAAGAATCCAGCGTTCTCCAACACGCCATTGTCGTCAAAGATGTATTCCTCGTTCAGCGCCCAGCCGATGCCTTGTACCGCTCCGCCCTGCATTTGACCTTCCACATAGGCGGGGTGAATCGCCCTGCCGGCGTCTTGAATCGCGGTAAAGCTGAGCACATCGACCTTGCCGGTTTCCCTGTCGACTCGAAGATCGCCAAAATTTACTGAGAACGCAGCACCAGCGCCTTGTGCATTCAAAGAGGCGCGCGCAGTGATGGGACCACCGGTTTTACCGGCCTTACGGGCCAGTTCCGCCAGGCTCAGCGGCTTAACGTCCGCATTCACGCCGGGGCCCGGTACGGCCTGACCGTCTTCCCATTCCACCTGATCCTCGTCCAGTCCCCAGGTCATGGCCGCACGACGTTTGCAGTCCGCAATGACGGCCTCACAGGCTTGCGTCACGGCCATACCCGTCGCAAAGGTTGTGCGGCTGCCGCCGGTAACGTTACAAAAACCAGTGCTTTCTGTATCGCCCACTTGGGCGCGGACGTCGTCGTATTCAATACCAAGGGTTTCCGCCGCCATCAGACACATAGAAGCTCTGGAGCCACCAATGTCCGGGCTACCCTCAATGATCATGACCGATCCGTTTTCGTTGATGTTCACTTCAGCACTGGATTGCATACCTACGTTGAACCAAAAACCCACGGCAACGCCGCGACCTGCGCCATCTGGCACAGGCTTCAGGTAGTTGGGGTGTTTCTTTGCGGCCTGCAAGCAGGCCTTGAAGCCGATGGGCGGGTACTTGGGCCCGTAAGGCGCCTGTGTACCTTCATCCGCTGCATTAACCATTCGCAAATCGATTGGGTCCATGTTCAGCAGTTGAGCCGCTTCATCAAGGGCGCATTCGAATGCGTGCATGGCCTGAGGCGCACCCGGTGCGCGATACGCCGCGACCTTGGGCTTATTCACCAGTACGTCGAAGGTTTCAACGAGGAAATTCTCGATGGCATAAGGAGCGTAGATCGACATGGCGCCAGGCATGTAGGGTGCTCCCGCAAATGCGCCAGCTTCAAACGCAATCCAAGACTGGGCCGCGGTAATCGTGCCGTCTTTGCGAACTCCCACCTTCACTCGAGCCACTGTGGCTGAGCTAGGGCCCGTTGCGCGAAACACTTCTTCCCGAGACATGGTCATCTTTACCGGACGGCCTGATTTTTCTGACATCATGGTCGCCAATGGCTCCAGATAAACCACTGTTTTGCCGCCAAAGCCGCCGCCGATTTCTGTGGCCACAAACTTCAAGTCGGCCATATTTTTGCCAAGCATTTTCGATGTTGCCGCCCGATGCTCGAAGTGGCCCTGAGTCGAACACCAAACCGTGCCACGACCGCGCTCATCAATACTCGCAACACAGGCATGAGGCTCGATATACCCTTGGTGAGCCATGGGGCAAGTAAATTCGCGTTCTATCACCACGTCAGCAGCCATAAAACCTTCTTCTAAGTTGCCCCGCTCCAGCCGACCGACGTTGGCAATATTGGATGGTTTTTCGGGTTTCTCAGGCAGCGCGGTATAATTGTCCTCGTTAACCAAGATAGCCTGAGGATCCATGGCCTCGACCACGTCGAGTACCGGCTCCAGCACCTCATATTCCACCTTGATGGCCTGCAGAGCTTGCTCTGCTAGGCGCACGGTAGACGCCGCAACCGCTGCGACCGCATGACCGTGATACAACACTTTGTTACGCGCCATAACGTTCTTGGCGACATCATTCATTGAGCCGCCACCTTCGCCACCAGCTTCCCCTTCAAGCCGTCCACCAGGAAAATCTGCACCGGAAATTGCCGCATAGACGCCGGGCATTGCCAGCGCACCGCTGACGTCGACGCTTTTAATTCGGGCATGGGCGTGGGGGCTGCGCAGCACTTTGCCGTGTAACATGTTAGGCAGATTCACATCAGCGCCAAACTGGGCTCGCCCGGTGACTTTATCAAAACCGTCTGGCCGCACAGGAGTGGTGCCAATCTGTTTGTAATCTAGTGCTTCAGCCATGTTAAGCCTCTCTCCAATGGGTATTTCTAGAGGTAATCTAACACGAAGTTGACGGTGCTTGGAGGGTTGACTGCGCGACAGCGAACGTTCCAAACGATGTGGTCGCCGACCAGCGTTCGCCCGGCCCCAGTGCTTTCATTTCGCCGGCAGAAGGCCGCTTCAACGGATTGATATTGACAGCATTAGGCAGATGGCTGATTGGTTCGATACAGATGAATTCACGATCGCGGAGTGCGTAAACAATCCAGTGTGCAAGCATCGGATCCGGCTCAATGGATAGTGACCACGGCTGGTCTGGCCACACGATCTGCGCACCACCGCTGCGATGGGCGAACACGTCGTCCATATTCCGGTGTAACCAAGGGCGGCCTGCTAAAGGGTTTACCTCACCGTGACCGCCCAGCTTCTCCACCTCGGGCAGAAAGCCGTCTGTCATAACAACCCGGCCCGCGCAGGCCATGGACACACGCATATTGGCAGCGGAAGGAAAATGCGGATGCAAACCCATCCCTGCCGGCATCGCATCGTTGGACAAATTTTCCAGCGTCAGCGTCACCGAGAGTCCGCTATCCGACAGTACCAACCGCTGTGTGACGCGAAACGTCCACGGCCATCCCGTTTTGTCACTGACTGCGCCATCGTGCTCGTACACCAAAACACAGGCCTCATCGCTTTGAGTTTCCAACTGCCATAACCCCTGCCATCCAAAACCGTGTATGGCGTGAGCTTCTGGCGGAAAATTCGGCGTTAACGCAACCTGATGTTCGCCGTATTGAAAGCGGCCGTTGTTGATCCGGCTACAGAACGGCAGCATGGCGAAGCATGCCAATTGGGGTGCGGTTGGGGCCGGACACATGAGGGTCTGCCCGCCTCGAGCGAAGCGCCAAATGCCCCCGCCCTGCAGGGACACGTCGACGGCCAGATCACCCCGGAGTAACCGATGGATCGCAACCACCAGCCCTACTTCATCTTGTAACGAATGGGTAAGCTTTTAAGCCCTCCAACGAATACTGCCTGAGTATATTGCGGCTCGCCGGCCAGTTCGATGTGCTCTACTCGCGCCAAAAGCTTACGAAACAACGAGCTCATCTCCATTCGCGCTAGATGCTGACCCAGGCACACATGAGCACCAAAACCGAAGGCAATCTGCTTGCCCTCCTTTCGATCAATACGAAACGCGTTGGGGTCGGTATACACAGCCTCGTCTCGATTCGCAGACGGGTACCGCAGGATCATCGACTCTCCGGCCTTAATTTTTTGGCCTGCGATCTCGGTGTCTGCAGTGGCCGTCCGCATGAAGTGCCGAACCGGCGATACCCAGCGAATCATTTCGTCGATGGCCGTTGGCATCAGGCCATCCACATCATTACGAAAAGCGGCCATTTGATCCGGGTTGCGAATGAGTTCCAGCAACCCTCCGGCGGTAGACGCGCTTGTCGTGTCGTGTCCGGCTGTGGCTATGATCATGTAGTAACCGTTCGCTTCGTGATCGGGAATCTGTCCACCATCGATCTCCGCGTTGGCAATGATCGTTGCCAGATCATCCCGAGGCTCTGCTCGTCGGGCTTCACTGAGCTTGACGAAATACTCTTCAAAGTCTTTGACCACATTCAAAAACTCCGCGGGCTCGAAGGAACGGTTCACATCCGGATCCGTGCTACCAAACAGCTCTTGAGTAAGCTTCAACATCAGGGGTTCGTCTTCCTCTGGCACACCAAAGATGCTCATGATCACGCGCAGGGGATACCAAATTGCGACGTCTTTAACGAAGTCACACTCGCCCCCCATATCTGCCATGCGGTCGATGTACCTATCCGCCAGTTCGTCCACCCGAGCCTGCAGCTTGCGTAAGTTACTGCCCATGAACCAACCCTGAGTCAGCATGCGGTATTTCATGTGGTCCGGGTCATCCATCTGCACCAGGCTACGAACCAAGTGCTTGCGCCCGGTCATTTGCTGAACAAGCTGCTCCATCACCTCAATACCTAGTGTCGGGCGTGGATCGTTGATGAAGAGCTGCTTTTGGCCCTCAATCTCCTTGATATCGTCATAGCGGGTAACGTTCCAAAACGGTTTGTAACCCTCTGGTGAGAGATATTTCAGCGGTTCGTTCTGCCGTAACCAAGCAAATTGGTCATGAACCCACTGCTCGTTTCCCCAGTTCGACGGACTGACCATGGCGTTATCGAGCGCCGGTGATTGAGTGAACACATCCATAGTTTCTTTCTCTTTTAACGTTTCAGAACTTAACCCGGAATCTTATGGTCTTTATACTACGACCTTCTACGCTAGAACCATGACTCAGTGACCTACTCAGAACGCTTACTCTCTCTCGGCTCACTTACGTTCGGTTGGACCCACGACTTGGTCTACGACTGTGGACAGCCTTATCTCGAACGCTGGATTCTTTGGTTTGGCTTTACGCTGCGCGTGCACAAGTTCCACAAGGGCGACGACGATCGCGCCTTTCACGACCATCCGTGGTGGTTTATCACCCTGCCTTTCGAACCCTATCTGGAAAAAACACCCGAGGGGCCGCTCACCATGGTTAGGGCGCTTCGCCCGCACTTTCGGACGGCGTCCCACCGGCACATCGTACAACTCATTGAAGAGCGGCCGGTATGGACCCTGATCCTCACCGGGAGCAAATCAAGCGATTGGGGGTTTTGGCACGAGGGTCATTACACCCCTCATCAGGAGTGGTTGGCTGAACGCGAAAAAAACGCGCAGTTGACCAGCAAACCGTCAACCTAAACTCGTCCCAAACGATTGGCCAACATAAGCCCCCCGGCGACGACAGCGCCTACTGCTCGTGAAGCGGTGGATGGGTAAACCAGCAGCGCAGCGGCAAGCAATGCAATGGCTCGCCCCCCTGAGGTTACCGGCCTAAACAGGTACTGCTGCAGCAACATCGCCAGCATCAGCATCAGCAAGCCCGTGACCACCGCCGATAGCAACACACCGGTCCAGCCAAACTCAGCACCGAGCAGCAACGGGGAATAGGCCATCATCAGCGGAATAATAAAAAGTCCACTGGCCAGCTTGACCGCCTCTACGGCTGACCCCATAGGAGACGCACCGGCGACGCCGGCTCCGGCGAAAGCGGCTAGCGCAATGGGCGGGGTAACGTTGGAACTTTGCGCCAGCCAGAAAATAATCATATGAGCCGTAATCAACGCCAAGCCCAGTTCCTGCAATGCAGGCCCAGTCATCACCGCGAGCACGATGTAGGCGGCGGTGGCCGGCAACCCCATCCCCAACACCAGGGCCGCGACGGCGACCAAAATCAGCGCCAACCACAACTGGCCGCCGCTGAGCGCCACCACCGATTCGGTGAACTGTAAACCAATACCGGTTTGGCCAATGGTACCGACCACAAGGCCCGCAACCGCGCAGGCTACCGAGATGGACACTGCCAGCATCGCCCCTTGCCGTAAACCGGCGAGTAACTGGGCGAGACCGATCCGCGTATGGCTGCGCATCAAGCTGGCAAGCAGTACCGCACCGCTACCCGCCACCCCCACCAACACTGGCGAGTAGTTCCAAAGCAGCAAAGTAGTGATCAGCGCCAGCGGCAACAAAAAGTGAAGCCCGTCTAATAGCACCCGCCACGCGCCGGTTTGCCCCTGCATGCCTTTAAAGCCGCCCTTTACCGCCAGCACATGCACGTACAGGAGCACTGATAAAAAGTAGAGCAATGCCGGTACCAAGGCCATCCAGACAATGTCGCCGTAGGAGGTTTTGGTGAATTCCGCCATCACGAATGCACCAGCGCCCATTATCGGCGGCATGATTTGCCCGCCCGTCGACGCGGCCGCTTCGATACCTGCCGCTTCTTCAGGCTTGTAACCCAGCTTTTTCATCATGGGAATGGTGAGTGAGCCAGTGGTCACCGTATTGGCAATGGCACTGCCAGAGATCGAGCCCATCGCCGCAGAAGCAATGACCGACGCCTTAGCCGGACCGCCTCGGTATCGTCCTGCAGCGGCAAACGACAGGTCAATCAGAAATTTGCCCGCACCGGTGACCTGCAAAAACGCTCCGAACAAGACGAAGCTAAACACCGCGCCGGCGGCAATGCCCAGCGGCGCGCCGAAGAGACCTGCGCCGGTGAACACTTGACAGCGCACGATACGCTCAAAGGAAAAACCCTTAGTGGCTAGAACATCGGGCAGAACATTGCCAAAGGCCCCGTAGAGTAAGAACACCAGCCCCACCCACATCATTACCGGGCCCACAGCACGGCGCGCCCTTTCCAAGGTCGCCAAAACCAAAATCATTCCTGCGGCAAAATCGAGCCGGCTTAGGCCGTGCAGTAGATGATCAATGGACTGGTAGTCAAAACTCAGGATTCGCGTACTGGCCCAAACCACCAGCACGATGGCCCCAGCGTCGAGCCAACGCAGCAGCCCTTGCTCTTTGGCAACAGGATAAACCACGAAGCCGAGCACCAAAATCCACGCCAAATGGATGGGACGAAAGTACGTCGCCGGCTGCTGACCTAGGATGCTTTCGAAGGGCAGGCTTCCGACAGGGAAGAAGCCGACTAAGGGCTGCCAAAGCTGAAACAACGACAAGCTTATTGCCAGCGTGCTGGCAAATAGCGCCACATACCTCGGCGTTCGATTTGAAGGAAACAACTGGGACGACACCGCTCAGTTCGCCATGACGGGAAGTGGCAGGACAGCTGTGTCTGCAACCGTCGTGCAGTTCGCTTCTGGGTTGCGCAAGTAGCGTTCTGTCCCGGGATGCAGGGGTACGGCGGCAAGTTGACGGATATTGGCTATCGTCATGTCTTTGACCACCGGCGAGACGCTAAGCAAGCGGGCATGGTCTCGATACACCGTACACGTTAACGCAAAGGCCAAGGTTTCGGGCATGGATTCGTGCACGACCACGGCACTCCAAATGCCCAGAGCCTGCCGGGACTCACTGACTCCCGCATACGTATCGGCCGGAATTTCGTAGGCGGAATAGGCCGGAAACTGCGCTGTCAGGCTAGCCATTTCGGCGTCACTGAGCGCGATAATTTCGATATCACGAGTCACGGAAAGTTCCGTGACTGCAGCGATACCCAATCCTCCCACAACAAAGCCCGCATCCAGCGTGCCGTCTTTGAGACCCGAGGTCGTTTCACCGAAACTCAAATAGCGGGGGGCAATATCGTCTACGCTCAACCCCAAACCGTTCAACATGTTGAGCGCGGCTACCGAGGTACCCGAGCCCTGTGCGCCCAAGGCCACCCGCTTACCGGCCAAATCGGCAATCGAGCGGATGCCGCTGCCTTGGAGACTGAGCAGATGCACGATGTTTGGATAGGCGGTAAACAAAACACGTAGAGGAAGAGGCTCTGGAAAGCGGCCCGTGCCGGCATAGGCACTGCTCACCACATCGGCCATGGCAATGCCCAAATCACTCTCCTGCCGAGCCACCTGAATCACATTGGTCACCGAACCCCCAGTAACCTCTGCCTTGGCGTTCACGCGCGGCAGGACCTCCGACCACAGTGATGCCATGGCACCACCAAAGGGATAGTAGAGTCCTGCCGGGCCGCCGGTCGCCAGCGCAAGGGTT
>JAACDS010000205.1 GCA_009936895.1 Pseudomonadota bacterium | reverse complement strand
GAGAAAGGAATTGGCCCTGTACAGCCCCCCCCCAAAAAAAAAATGCACCAGCAACAGAAATCTGCCTAAGGTTTACTTGCAATTGCAAATGATAATAATTATCATTTGCAAAAAATACTCAAGGAAAAATCATGAGTAAAATCTTGATGCTCGCATCCATTCTCTGGGCAACGACCTGTGCTACTGAGCTTAGCGCCGATGAGTCAGCGCCCAGCGACGCAGTAATTGAGGAAGTTTTAGTGGTCGGCAATGTGCTTTACCAAAATCAGGTTAATGCCTTGAGGACACCCACGCCGATCCTCGATGTTCCGCAAAGTGTTGTGGTAATAACGGGTGCGGAGATTCAAAACCGCGGTTTTGCAAGTATCTCGGGCCTCATCAGTTACATACCCGGATTGAACTCTTCGCAAGGAGAAGGCCACCGTGATGCGGTGGTCTTCCGTGGCGTCCGCTCTACAGCTGATTTTTGTGTCGATGGCATGCGAGACGACGTTCAGTATTACCGATCACTGTATAATCTTGAACAGGTAGAAGTGCTAAAAGGCCCCAACGCGCTGCTGTTTGGTCGCGGGGGCACCGGTGGTGTGCTCAATCGAGTGATGAAGAAGGGTGTCTTAGGCAGTGACTTTACCGCAATCTCAACTGCTGTTGAGACGTTTGGGGGAGCCTCATTGCAGGTAGACAGAAACGTCAGTATCAATGCCGTATCCGCTTTGCGCATCAATGGGTTCTACGAAAATCTCGAAAACCATCGGGACTTCTTCGACGGCAGCCGGTTTGGATTGAATCCCTCAGCTAAATTCCAACTGTCTGAGGCGACGACCTTAGATGTTTCGTACGAGTACTTGAATAACGAGCGTTTTATCGATCGCGGCATTCCCACGGGCGCAAATGGTCGCCCAGTAGTCGCTTTGCAGGACATAATCTTCGGCGACCCGACGCTTAACACGACAACCCTAGAGGCCAGTTTATTCAAGGGCCTGTTGCAGCATCGGTTTTCTGATTCCGTAAAAGGCAACCTCAGTGCGTTTTACGGGGATTACGACAAGATGTACCAAAATTTTTACGCATCTTCTTACAGTGAGGCGTCTCCTGATCATGTGACTTTGGATGGCTACCTAGACACGACGCAGCGAGAAAATCTTGTCATATCTGGCAATCTGCTGACGCAAATGGCTTTTGGTGCCTTTCAGCACACGATTCTAGTTGGTGCAGAACTCCTTGATACGGCATCGAACCAGGACCGCTATAACGCCTATTGGGACACCACCTTAGATGATAACGAAATATTTGCCGTGGGCAGGCCACTTGCTTTGTCTAACGGGGTGGGCGTGAGTGCATCAGGCATGGCAACAAGTAACGACTTCACCACCGACCTAAACGACGACACCCATGTGCAAATACGGACCTTTTCTTTGTATCTGCAGGACGAAATCAGACTAACCGAGCATTTCCGCTTCGTGCTCGGCGCGCGCTTCGATGAATTCGACATTGACGTGTTCAATATAGCGGCAGATGAGAACCGCAGCCGCACGGACAGCGAGGTATCCCCTAGGCTTGGTGTGATTTACAAGCCAGTTGAAGAAGTGTCGATATACGCCAGTTACAGTGAGTCGTTTTTGCCGCGTAGTGGCGAGCAGTTCGCCAACATTAACGGTAACAAGGACCAACTGGATCCAGACACCTTCGCAAATATGGAGCTAGGGTTGAAATGGAATCTCACGGATCGCCTGAACCTTGCTGCCGCGATTTTTGAGATTGAAAAAAGTTCACCTCAAGTTGCCGATTCTGACCCGTCGACATTAGACGTAATCGACTCCACCATTGAAGGCTTTGAACTCCAGCTACAGGGTCAGGTTACCGACTCTTTCGGAATGTCGCTGGGCTACAGCAACCTTGACGGTGAGCAGGTGGATCGGCAAGGACCCACGGGCTTGCGCCCGCGGGAGTTGCCACAAAGCATGGTATCACTGTGGACGACGTATCAGATGACTCCGCAACTTGGTATTGGCTTAGGCCTCACGCATCAAGGCGAGAGTTATATCAACAACAGCAATACTGCCACTTTGCCAAGCTATACCCGAGTGGATGCGGCCGTTTACTACGATGTGTCGGAAAGCCTAACGCTGCAGTTGAACCTTGATAACCTGGGGGACAAGCTGTATTTCCCAAATGCCCACAGCACCCATCAGGCAACAGTTGGCGAATCAATTAACGCACGCGTCAGCATTAACTGGCGACCATAGGCTGTCGCCCAACGTCGCAGAATTAGACAAACGACTTTCAGCCTCAGGTGGCAGTGTTTTGACACTGAATTGCGCACCATTTTCACAACAAATCAGGCATAATCGCCGCGTCATTAACGTGCAGTGCCCCGGCCACGAGTGGGTATCAACGCTTTGCAAAAACGAAGCGTTGGTGCGAAACACGGGCTAAATCGGCAAATGCGCGCAAATATTTCACCTTCAGTTGAACACCAAAAGTATGAATGTATCCATCGAAACTCTCACAGGGCTAGAGCGGCGCCTGACCATTGCTATTGATAGCGACACCTTTGAAGAACAAATTACCAGCCGCCTAGAGTCAGCGCGCGGCCAGGTAAAAATTCCGGGATTTCGGGCTGGTAAGGTACCGATGAAAGAAGTGCGCCGTCGCTACGGTACGGCTGTGCGTGCCGAGGTTGCCGGCGAAATGATGCAAAGCAGCTTTATGAATGCGGTTCAGCAAGAGGATATGAATCCAGCGAGTTCACCAAAACTTGATGTGGTGAAGATGGATCCAGGCATCGATTTTGAGTTTACCGCAACCTTCGACGTTTTTCCGACGGTGGAATTGGTGAGTTTTGAGCGTATTCGTGTCAAACGACCTGCCGCAGAGATTGAAGAAGCCGATTTAGAAATGATGATCGAGCGCTTGCGCGATCAGCACGCTACTCAAGAGCCTGCTGTGCGCCCTGCGCAAGACGGCGACCAGGTAAAGGTCGACTTTAATGGCGAACTCGATGGCGAGCGCGTAGCAGACGCCTGTGGCGAGGGCATGGAATTCACCATTGGTCAGGGTCAGATGATCGAGGACTTTGACAAAGGCGTCGTTGGGCTTGGCGCGGGTGAGGAATCGACTTTTGATGCGGTATTTCCCGACGATTATCGGGCTGAAGAGTTACAGGGTAAAACCGTTCAGTTCGCGGTGCAAATGCTGGAAGTCAATGAGCGCAAGTTGCCTGAGCTGGACGATGAATTTTTCGCGAAGTTTGGTAGCGAAGAAGGCGGCCTGGATGGATTTCGCAAAGAAGTCCAAGACAACATGCAGCGGGAACTCGATTCGGCTATTAAAAATCAAATAAAACAGCAGGTTATGGACGGTTTGGCGGATACACATGAATTTCCGGTACCGCAAGATGTGGTGCAACGAGAGATACAGGTGTTGAAAGATCAAATGCTCAGTCAGTTCCAAATGCCGCCGGGGCAGGCTCAGGGCCTTGATCTGCCCGACGCGTTGTTTCAGGACCAAGCCGAGAAGCGCGTCAAAGTTGGCCTGATCGTAAACGAGGTGATCCGTGCGGGAGAGTTGGTTGCTGATAGGGAGAAAGTCGACGCCAAACTTCAGGAATTGGCTGCCCCTTATGGCGAGCCCGAGCAGGTGATTGAGTGGTATCGAAGCAATCCTGAACAAATGGGCAACATCGAGATGGCGGTGCTTGAAGATCAGGTGGTTGACCACATATTGAACGCAGCAGAAATTGAAGAGGTTGTTGCCAGCTACAGCGATGTTATCAGTGGGGCGGCAATTGCACCGCCCGCTGACGAGGCCGCAGAGGTTACCGAAGAGCCCCGAGAAGGGGTCGCAAAAGAGCCGCAAACCGATGCATCGGCGGCAGATGCATCGCCAGAAAAAGACGCATAGGTAAGCGATAGAGGCAAAGCGGACGAAAAAGGTCGCTACTCAGAAAAGCGCAAATAGGACAGAATGAGTACAACAGGAGAGTCGAATATGATCCCGATGACAGGACTAGGGATGATTCCCATGGTGGTGGAGCAAACGGCTCGGGGTGAGCGCTCCTACGATATTTACTCGCGATTACTGAAAGAACGCATTATTTTCATGGTCGGCGCAGTCGAAGATCATATGGCGAACCTGATCGTTGCGCAGATGTTGTTCTTGGAATCTGAGAATCCAGACAAAGACATTAATCTGTACATTAACTCCCCAGGCGGTTCGGTAACAGCAGGCCTGGCAATTTACGACACCATGCAGTTCATCCGCCCACAAGTGAGCACTCTGTGCGTTGGGCAAGCAGCAAGTATGGGTGCCTTCCTGCTCGGAGCAGGTGAGCCGGGCAAGCGTCTTGCACTGCCAAATTCGCGCATGATGTTGCATCAACCCGCAGGTGGTTCTCGCGGTGTTGCCGCAGACATTGAAATTCAGGCACAAGAGATCTTGTTGGCGCGAGAGCGCTTGAACAAAATCATCGCCGAGCACACAGGGCAGGATATTGAGCGTGTTGCCAAGGATACCGACCGGGATTTCTGGATGAGTCCTGAAGAAGCCCAGGAATATGGCCTAGTCGACTCTGTACAAGCAAGTCGCACAGGTAAGGTGGATGGCTAGGGCGGCTACCCAAAACTGCCCAGAGTACCGGGCGTAGTGGCGGGCATCCGGTCAGCGTTCAGGGGTTGCAAATCAACCCATCTGGACGCAATGTAAAACATTCGTATTAGGGCTCGTCGCAAGGTTGACGAGCGGCACAGGAAAAAAATATGTCAGATGAAGGTAGTAAGGGAGATGACTCAGGCAAGCTGCTGTACTGCTCTTTTTGTGGCAAAAGCCAGCACGAAGTAAGAAAACTTATCGCCGGTCCATCCGTCTTTATTTGCGATGAGTGTGTGGAACTGTGTAATGACATCATCCGCGAAGAGGTGTCAGAAGCAGCGCAGAGTGGCGAGTCAGCCAAACTGCCTGTACCAACCGAGATCAAGGAAATTCTAGACGAGTACGTAATCGGTCAAGACCAGGCGAAGAAAGTGCTCTCGGTGGCCGTTTACAACCACTACAAGCGCCTTAATTACAGTGCTAAGAAAGACGATGTGGAACTTTCTAAGTCGAATATCCTGCTAATCGGGCCCACCGGGTGCGGCAAGACGCTGCTCGCTGAAACGCTGGCGCGACTGCTGGATGTACCATTTACCATCGCCGACGCGACCACGCTAACGGAAGCCGGTTATGTGGGCGAGGACGTGGAAAACATCATTCAAAAGTTGTTGCAAAAGTGCGACTACGACGTCGAGCGTGCTCAAGTGGGCATAGTCTACATTGATGAAATCGATAAAATTTCTCGCAAGTCGGACAACCCGTCGATTACTCGCGATGTGTCCGGAGAGGGTGTGCAGCAGGCGCTGCTGAAACTGATCGAAGGCACCGTAGCATCCGTGCCGCCCCAAGGCGGTCGTAAACACCCGCAACAAGAGTTCCTGCAGGTCGATACCTCGAAGATTCTTTTTATTTGTGGTGGCGCTTTCGCCGGGTTGGACAAAGTGATCAGCGATCGCTCGGATAAATCCGGTATTGGCTTCGGCGCCCAAGTGAAAGGTGAGTCCGACAAAAACAGCATTGGCGACACCTTACAGAGCCTAGAGCCTGAAGATTTGGTGCGTTACGGCCTGATACCTGAATTCGTCGGTCGTTTGCCGGTAATAGCGACACTTGGTGAACTCGACAACGACGCCCTGGTACGAATCTTGACTGAGCCAAAGAACTCGCTGACGCGCCAATACGCCAAGCTGTTCGAGATGGAAGGGGTAGAAGTCGATTTTCGCGAAGACGCCTTACAGGCTGTAGCCGCGAAGGCCACAGAGCGCAAAACAGGCGCGCGCGGGCTCCGATCCATACTTGAATCTGTGCTGTTGGACACCATGTATGACCTACCTGGATCTGAGTCGGTCAGTAAAGTCGTTATTGATGAGAGCGTGATTAAGGGTGAAAGTTCGCCGATGTTGATCTACGAGAACATCGATCAGGCGCAAGCGGCATCCAAGGAAGGCAGTTCCTAGAGGCTTTAAAGAAGGCAT
>JAACDS010000204.1 GCA_009936895.1 Pseudomonadota bacterium | reverse complement strand
TTGTCCGTCGTAACGCCTTCTCGCCAGATCGGATGACCGCCCAAGGCGACGAGGGCTCGAGCGATGAGGCTGCGGGCCATGGGAATGACTTCGACGGGCAATGGAAATGCACCCAGTTGAGCAACCAACTTGCTACTGTCGGCGATACAGACGAATTCGTCGGCAGCAGATGCCACGATTTTTTCTCGGGTTAGGGCCGCGCCTCCACCCTTGATCATGTTACAGGCCTTATCTATCTCGTCGGCGCCATCGACATAGACGTCGAGCTGTGGGGCGGCATTGAGATCCAAGACCGTAATGCCGTGGGCAGCGAGTCGCCTATGGGTTTCCTCGCTGGAGGCAACGGCGGCGTCGAAGGTATGTTTGATTTTGGCCAGCTCATCAATGAAGCAATTGGCGGTTGAACCGGTGCCGACACCGACAACACTTTTGCGCTCGAGTTTGGGCGCGATGTAAGAAATCGCGGCTTGAGCAGCTTGCTGCTTAAGTTGATCTTGAGATTGACTGATAAAGCGCCTCGTTTGCGGATGAAATGAAATTGGACGGGTACGTCCTCACACTGACTGAGAAATTGTTGGCATGTTAGAAAATTATGTAAAGAAAATTCTTGGCTCAAAGGTCTACGACCTCGCTGTTGAGAGCCCGCTTTCGCCAGCGCCGCTGCTGAGTCGGCGGCTCGGGCTGCAGGTCAGTTTGAAACGAGAAGACATGCAGTCTGTGTACAGCTTCAAGCTGCGCGGTGCTTACAACAAAATGGCTCAGCTCAGCGAAGACCAAAAATCCACCGGGGTCATCACCGCATCCGCAGGCAATCACGCGCAAGGCGTCGCCATTTCCGCACAGAAGCTTGGCATTCGGGCGACCATCGTCATGGGTCTGAACACGCCCAGCATTAAGGTCAATGCGGTTCGTGACCGGGGTGCCAAAGTCGTACTGCATGGAGACAACTACAACGAGGCTGCATTGCATGCCAAGCATTTGTGCGAATCTGAAGGCCTGATTTACATCCCGCCTTACGACGACGTGGATGTGATCGCTGGCCAAGGCACCATCGGTATGGAAATCGTCAATCAGCACAGTCAGCCGCTGGACGCGATTTTTATTCCGGTTGGGGGGGGCGGATTGGTTGCGGGCGTTGCGGCCTATGTGAAGTATCTGCGCCCAGAAACAAAGATCATCGGTGTCGAAGCAGAAGGCTCCAACTGTCTGGATGCCGCAATGAAAGCCGGGCGGCGTGTCAGCTTGCCCATTGATAAGCTGGATTTGTTTGCAGATGGCGTCAGCGTGGCTCAAATTGGCCAAGAAACGTTTAAAATTGCCAAGCGCTACGTAGACGACGTGGTGGTAGTGAACGTCGACGAGATCTGTGCGGCCATCAAGGACGTATTCGAAGATACACGCTGTGTGGCAGAGCCTGCTGGAGCATTGGCCATTGCGGGTATGAAGCGCTACGTCGGTGCCAACCCCGGCATGTCACATGTGGTGTCCATCGTCAGTGGCGCGAACGTGAACTTTGATCGGCTGCGACACATCTCGGAGCGGGCGGAAGTGGGTGAATCCCGAGAAGCAATTCTCGCGGTTACCATTGATGAGGCGAAGGGAAGCTTTCTCAAGTTTTGTCGCGCACTGGGTAAGCGCGCCATTACGGAATTCAATTACCGATGCGCTGACGCGGATCAAGCCCATATTTACGTCGGTATAGGCGTGAAGTCCAAAGAGGATCGGCTGGATCTGGTGACGCAACTGCAAGCCAAGGGCTATCAGGTTTTTGATATGACCGAGAATGAAGCCGCCAAGGTGCATGTGCGCCATATGGTCGGCGGACATCGTCGCAGCCCGGGCGCGGAAATGTTGTTTCGCTTTGAGTTCCCTGAACGCCCGGGCGCGTTACTGCAGTTTTTATCCGGTCTGGGAACTGATTGGAATATCTCGCTGTTTCACTATCGAAACCATGGCTCTGCATGGGGCAGGGTGCTGGTGGGCTTTGACGCCGGTACGAAAGACAAAAAGAAGCTGAGGGATTATCTCCAGCGAATTGGCTACCGTTTTTGGTCCGAGGAAGAGAACCCGGCTTACGAGTTGTTTCTGCGTTAACGTTGGAGGCTAGTCGACCAAATCAGGGGTCTGCTGGGCCAGCCATTCGTCTTCGAAGACGAGTTGAGTCATATCGCGGATATGGTCCACATAAAGCCGACCGGCCAGATGATCAAATTCGTGTTGCACGACAGTGGCTAAGAATCCCTGCAGTTCCAGCGTGGCGTCGGTGCCGGATGCGTCCATGTAATCCACGCGAACATGCTGGGGTCGATACACAAAGCCGCGTAGGCCGGGCACCGACAAGCACCCCTCCCAGTAGCCGGCCTCCTCTGGGTCGATAACGGTCAGAACCGGGTTGAAAAATACGGTCAAGGGTATGGGTTCAATCTCTCCATAGCGGCTCGGGCCGCCGGGCACCTCGATGATGGCAAGCTGGATGGGTTGATTGATTTGGGGCGCTGCGAGGCCGATACCGCCGGCGTCGTGCAGGGTGTCGATCATGTCTGCGATCAGGCTATGCATTTGTGCACTGTCTATGTCAGCAGGGGCGACTGTTTTGGCGACCTGGCGCAGGGTCGGATGGCCCATTTTAATGATTGGATGAATGCTCATGATGTTGATGTCCTATGCCGTAAGCCTTCGATTCAGCGGTGAAAGACGCGATAACCGGTTTCAGTTACCACGGCATCCAACATGACGTCCCAGGGTTCCGTGGGCAATGGCTCTTTCGATCGCTGTATGTCGTAGGCGATGCCAACGATCCAAGGGCGCTGCTCGGCGCTGGAAAAATAACGGTCGTAATAGCCACCCCCCATTCCCAAGCGATGGCCGTGGTCGTCGAACCCCAGTAGCGGCACTAAGGCAACGTCCAAGGTGTCCGGATTGATGGGTCTGTCATTGTCCTGAACCACGGGCTCCTGCAGACCAAGGCGGCCCCGACGAATGGGGGTATTTGGCCCAATCGGGTAAAAGGCCATTTGGCCTTTCTCGACGCCAACCACTGGTGCAAAGAGCTGAAGACCAGACGTCTGTGCTGAGGTCAGCCACAGTGATAAGGCGGCCTCATCCGGGGTAGCCAAATACAGGGCGATGCGCCGCAGCGGACCGCGCTGGGCGAGCAAGTTCGCTAAGTGAGCGGCAATATGCCGGTCATGGTGTTTTCGGTCCTCAGGGGGCAAGCCACGACGCTGATCTTTTAACGTCCGACGAAGCGCCGATTTATGGTTACGAGTTTGGAGGGGATTAACGTGTTGACTCATGGGGCAACCCCCCCGCATTGGGCTTGCGGCGCAGGTGAAAAGAGACTCCCGAGAATGCCGCTGTTGGTTTGCCCTGAACCGTTGAGATTCAAGGCGGAAACCTCAGCTAGCTCTAAGGCGGCCCATCAAATTGGGTAAGCACACTGAACTAACGAAAGGCTTCCTGACGTTTTTATAACGGCTCAAGGACGCGACCACTGGCTAACACCCCAGGAGTGAGCGGGAGTATAGCGAGTTTTGGCGATGGAAATAGAGTAATAGTCGACCAACCGCCTTATCAAACTGGACAGAGTTTTCCCATGCCGGTCCGTTCGTTTCGAACCGGCTCAGATCTTAAGCTGCTTGCCGTCGGCGATGGCGGATTCCAAACGGTCGTTCAATGCGCGAATGCGCAGCCTTGCGTAATCCTGGCTGGTTTGCACCTTTGTGTGACCGGTGAGTAGCTCGTGGGACATATTCAGAGCCGCCATGACCGCGATGCGATCCATACCCACGACTTTGCCACTGGAACGAATGCTCTCCATCTGCTCGCTCAAGTACCGGGCAGCCCGAAGCAAGGACTCCTCTTCACCCTCCGGGCACGCGACCTGAAACTCTTTCTGCATGACCGAAATGGTCAGTGTTTTGCTGCCAGAATTGCTCATCAGTTCGCCCCTTTAACCGTTTTCCAAGGCGCGTAAGCGCCCGATCATGGATTCAACCCGACTTTTCGCTAGCTCGTTTTTTTCGATCAGCTTGGCGCGTTCCACCGACCAGTTGTCTTGTTGGGTACGCAGAGCCTTGTTCTCTCGCGATAACTGCTCGGTGAGTGCGATCAGCTCGTGGACCCGCCGTTCCAAGACGTCCATCTCTTCCATGGGTTGGGTTTGGGACTGGCTTCGCGGCGGATTTATCTCAGACATAGACAACAGGCTTTAACACAGTTTGTTAGAGAACCCATGCTGCTCGGCTCCAGAGCAAAATTCAATCGCGGCGTGGACGTTTGCCCGTCTTTATTAGTCGGGGTGTCCCCGGCAGACTCAGCACGCAGTAGCGACCTGACTGGCATTTACTCCCCCAGTGCGCGATAGTTTGCGGCCAAGTATCCCAGCTCCCCCAAACGGAACACGCTATGTCTGAACTGCGCATTCAAGCCGAGATGGCGGCTTTTTCTATTGAGCC
>JAACDS010000203.1 GCA_009936895.1 Pseudomonadota bacterium | reverse complement strand
TGGCCACTGCCACTGGCACCATTTCAGCTTCACATCATTGCCTTGAATGCGCAGAAGTCGGAAGCAGTGAAAGAGGCATCCGAAGTGCTTTATACCCAAGCCTGCGAGGCCGGTATTGACGTGTTACTGGATGATCGCGCCGAGCGACCTGGAGTCAAATTTGCGGAAGCCGATTTGATCGGCATACCTCACCGCGTCGTTATTGGAGACCGAGGCTTGAAAAATGGGGCGGTAGAATACCGTCAGCGTACCGATGACTCCGCCCAGGACGTCCCATTGGGCGACGTGCTCTCAAAAATTACGTAACCTGAGGTCCATTGGGTTGGGGGTTACAGCTGCGAAGTTGCCTGTGCGGGGCCAGCCTTTGCGGCCAGCAGGGTCTCGGTGGTCTGAGGCCCCACCAAGATGCGATGCAGAGCCCCCTCTGGAGAAATCAGCACGCTCATGGGCAGCACGGTCGCTTCGTCATAGCCCAGCAAAAGCTGGGGGTCGTCAATCAGCGTAGGGAAGGCAATGCCAAGCGAGTCAATGGACGCCTGCAGCTCAACGCCTTCCAGATAATCGTACTTCACGCCAAGAACTGCAAAGCCATATTCAGAATCGTTCAGATGGTTGAGCTCGGGCACCTCCTCGCGGCAAGGCCCGCACCAATCTGCCCAATAGTTAATCAACACCCATTCGCCTTGCCAATGACTCGGGCTCGTTATGGTGCCATCCGCCAAGCGCAAGGGGTTGGACGGCGCACTATCGACACAGCCGGTCAGTACAATGCTCAAGGCAAGAGCCAGCAAGCTGCTTCGCACCGAAAAGCGTTGGAACTGTGACGTTTGGCTTTGCAACATAGTTGTTTTCTTAAAAGTTTGATTAGCGCGGCGCAAATTCTCAATCTGGCCATGTCTTCTTGATGTGAATACCACATCAGCGCGCCTATACTCTTGCTATCCATATATGATGAGGCTGGCGTGCCACTTTACACCATTTACCACAACCCCCGCTGCTCTCAATCTCGACAAACACTCGAGCTGCTCAACGAACGCGGCATCGACCCCGAAGTGGTGGACTATCTGACGGCGCCATTGTCCACACAAGCGCTCCAAACCCTGTCACAGAAACTGCGTGTCAGCGTGGTCGACATGATGCGAACCAAGGAACAAGTGTTTAAGGAACTTGAGTTGGGTGACACTGGCGTCACTGATGATCAGCTTCTTCAGGCAATATCACAAAATCCCATCTTATTAGAACGACCCATCGTCGTTTGTGGTGATAGAGCCGTGATCGGCCGTCCACCGGAAAATGTACTGGAGCTGATATGAGCGACCCCTATGTCTTAATTTTGTATTACTCGCGCACCCTAGGAACGCAAAATCTCGCGCTGCATATGGCCCGAGGCGTGGACCAGGTCGCTGGCATTGAACCAAGAATTCGTACGGTGCCTCCGGTCAGTGCGGTAACCGAGCGCACCGCTCCCAGCGTTCCTGAAGACGGTGCCGTGTTTTGTACCAAGGAAGATCTGACCGGCTGCAGCGGCTTGGCGTTGGGCAGCGCGACCCGTTTCGGCAACATGGCCGCACCGCTGAAATACTTTCTCGATACCACAGCCGACCTTTGGGCGGGCCACCACTTGGTCGGCAAGCCTGCCAGCGTTTTCTGCTCCACCGGCTCGCTACACGGCGGCCAGGAAAGCACACTGCTCACCATGATGGTGCCGCTGCTGCATCACGGCATGCTGATCCAAGGCCTGCCCTACAGCTTACCCGGACTCAATCGCACCCAGAGCGGGGGGACGCCCTATGGTGTGACCCACGTCCAAGGCAAGGACGCTGACGCAAAGTTAACTGACGATGAAGCCCAGCTTGCCCAGGGCGCCGGCAAACAATTAGCGGAGCTGGCCATACAACTACATAACGGCAAGTAACTCAAACCCTTTAACTGACGCTGGAATAACACCTCATGCAAGGATGGCTCTTTCTCACCTTTATTATGGTCGGCTCCCTAATCGGCATCACTGGCCTGCGACAGTTCTTCATCGATCCGCTACCCACCACCACGTTGAACGCGGTGTGGTTTTTTATCCAAGTCCTGCCGCTGCTGCTTTGCCTTCCCAGCGCTCTGCGGGGCCAGCTCAAGGGTATGTTCTTTCTATGCCTTGTGAGCACCCTTTACTTTATTCACGGCGTGCTGAACGTCTTCGATCCGGCGCTGTTTTATTGGGGTGCTGCCGAGCTGTTCTTCGCCTTGGGCCTGTGCGGCATAACCGCGCTATACGTGCGCAAGCTGCGGGAGTTTAATGCGGCAAATGAGATTGAGGAGTCCGCCGATCGGTAGGTCCGGCGGCTAATCCTCAGTGGATGATGGGCGGCTGGTCTACTACAACCACCGCCTCTGAATCTTCTACTTCCTGTACAAGGTATCGACGGGTGGTAATCCCTCCATCAGAAATTTCAGGCAGCTGCCGCAGAAATGCCTCGACTTGAGGCGAGGAAAGATGAGTCATCAGCGCATCCATATTTTCCCACTCCTGAAAAATAATCAGCGCATCCGGTTCCGCCAAACCCCGATAGAACTCGTAGGTTATGCAGCCGTCTTCTCCCCGCGTCGCGAGTACCAGCTCACGGGCCATTTTCAACGCCCGGTCAAACTGGCCGGATTTGATGACGATTGTGCCCTGCATAATAATCACGTTAGTTCATCCACCCATTCACCGTTAGCGTTTCAAGCAGTTCATCCACGATGGCCGGATCATCAATGGTGGAGGGCACAGTATATGGCTGTCCATCAATCATCTTGCGAATCACCTGCCGTAAGATTTTTCCCGAGCGCGTTTTCGGTAACCGAGGCACCACGATAGCGCGTTTGAAGTTTGCAATCGGACCCACCGCGTTACGCACCGACTGGACCAGTTCGTCCTGTAGGGCTGCAAAATCTTGATTGATGCCATCC
>JAACDS010000202.1 GCA_009936895.1 Pseudomonadota bacterium | reverse complement strand
CCGTCGTTTTCCTTTAGTGACAAGAGGTTTTCTGGTGGACTCGCGTAGGCCCCGCTGATGTAAGGACACAGGGCATATACGCCTTGAATGCTGTCCATTCGGCCAGCGCGTTTTGCGGCAAGCGTCGTCGCCAACGCCAGGTTTCCGCCGCCCGATTCCCCCGACATGATAATCGCCGAGATACCCAGCCGTTCGCGATTCTGGTCAGTCCATTGCAAGGCGGCATCGCAATCATTCAGGCCGGCAGGGAACGGGTGATGACCTAGGACACCGCTGCCGTTACGAAACTCAACACCCACGACAACCAGTCCGCTTTGAGCCAGATCGTTACGCCAGCGCACGTAATTTGGGTCGCCGGCAGTCAATATGACCATGCCGCCCCCGTGAGTATGGAACACGCAGGGCAACGCACCCTCTCGATTCAATGGACGGTGTATGTACAGTCGAATCTCATTACCATCGACGCCCTGAATGACTTCCGTCGTTTGCTCCACGTCGCTGTAATCTGGCATTGCTGCACGCATTTCTGGGTGCGGCATGGACATCAATGACTCGAGCTTAGTGCCATATTCAACACAGGCTTCATAGGAGGCGCCCGGCTCCAGCGGCTCAATCGCATCCCCAATGTCGCCGGTGGCCGCGATAACACTTGCCACCCGCGGATCCATCCTTGGGTCTATTAACAGGGTCATCGCTGGATCGCCCAAACGTCCGGGTAAATGATTTTGCATGGCAGTGTCTCTCATGAAAAAATACATCATGCCGCAGAAAACACGATGAGTGAAAGTGTCTGCAAACGGTCAAGCGCCGACGCTGTGAAATCACATCGCCAAAAATTGGAGAATCAACCGAATGGATACGCCTTTGACAGCTCAGGATCATGCTGACGCCATGACCGATTACGTAGCGGAGGGCGTCACGCGCGCTAAAGCGCTGGGCAATCGCGGCCCGCTCACGCTGGGATCGGATGGAAAACTGACCCCCGATATTCTCGAGGCGTTTAATCGCACAGGCTTTTATGTGTTTGAAAATGCTGTGGACTCGGCGGAAATTGATTTGCTGCGTGCAGAGATGGATTCCCTGCTGGATCGTGCGCCGGTGGACAACGGTGCTAGCCACGATCATCAGGGCCGACCGGCCTTTGGACAAGAATTCGCCAAACCCATCTACTCACTGATTCGGCCTCTGGCCGATCCATGGGGCGGGACCAAGGCCTTGAACGGTCGACACCCAACGAAAATGGATCAACCCGTTGCCGACGCCGACGCCCACAAAGTGGTCTTTCTTATGTTTGGTATGTGTCAGGCCATGCCAAGTGGCTTACGCCTCTATGGCCACCCTGATTTATTGGCCGCCGCCGCTTCCATCAATGGCGACGATTTCGTCCCCTATAACGACGCGACATTCATCAAACAGCCTGGACTCGGCGGTTCAGTTTCTTGGCATCAAGATGGGGTAACCCACTGGGACAATCCGGAATGGGATTTCGACATCCACGGCTTTAACTTTCAGGTACAGCTTTACGATACCTCTGCAAGGAGCTGCTTGTGGGTAGTACCTGGCACCCACAAAGAGGGCAAGATCGATATTTCATCTCGCGTGGCAGAGAACAGCGGCTCCGAAAAACTGCCGGACGCTGTGCCGCTGTATTGCAATGCCGGTGACGTCACCATTGTGAACCGGCAGGCTTTGCATGGCTCGTTTGCAAATACATCTGAAGATTTGCGAATTTCATTGACCTTTGGCTTTCACCGACGCCGCGCGGTACTTGGCGCGACCGGCGCCCTCAGTGAAGCCGAATCGGTTCGCTACGATGAAGCGCGAATAACGAAACGCTCGGAGGTGGTGGCGGTGGCCATCGACGCCAGAGCCCAGTTCTACCCTGATCAGCCGCGCTTTCAATATCAGCCCATGGCAGGCCGAGAGCAAGCTCTGCAATTTAACGACGCCAACTGGCAGCGGGTCATCAAAGACTACAATCTCAACGATCTGTCGCTTTAGAGGGTTGTCTTTTAAATTGCCGCGCATAAAAAAACCGCGATCGACCTCAGCCGAGCGCGGTTTTTTGTCCTAGCTTCCGCTAGCCCATCATCTTCTAGCCTTTCGCCATATTGATGATCTTCTGCTGAGTAAACTCCAGCAAGCCTTCTTGGCCCAGTTCGTTACCCAAACCGGACATCTTTGCTCCACCGAAGGGAATGGTCGGATCCAGCTCAGCATGCTTGTTAATCCATACCGTGCCAGCGTCCATTTGTTCCGCCAGTGCGTAAGCGCGCTCCGGGTTCGCTGACCATACAGAGCCACCCAGACCCCACGGGGAGGAATTTGCACGAGCTACTGCATCGCTTTCGTCCGAGAAACTCATCACAGGAAGCACCGGGCCAAACTGCTCTTCATCCACCAAACGCGACCCTTCTTTGATGTCGCGCACGATGGTCGGGCGAATGAAGTAGCCAGGCTTGTCCGGAAACTCACCACCAGCAATTACGTTACCTTCTTGCTTGGCGTCTTCAATCAACGCCTTAACTTTTTCGTATTGCATCTTGTTGTTCAGTGGCCCCAGCTTTGTACCCTGCTCTGAACCGTCGCCGATGATGGTGTCATTAGCGATGGTCGCCAATTCATCACACACCTCGTCATAGATGTTCTCGTGAACGTAGAGACGCTTCATCGCGATACAGACCTGACCGCTGTTTTGGAACGCACTGTCAAAGAGCTTCTGGGCTGCTTCCTTGGGGTTCACGTCGTCCAGAACGATGCCCGCATCGTTGCCGCCAAGCTCCAGCGTAATACGCTTGAGCAGCCCAGCGGCGCCAGCCATCACCTTAGCTCCCGTCTCGGTGGAACCCGTGAAGGAGATTTTGCGCACATCAGGATGCGCCGTCAGTGGCGCGCCCAAGTCATTGGCATCCGTAATGAAGTTAATGACGCCTGCAGGCACGATATCGCTGATCAATTGTGCAAGACGCAAGGTGCTTAATGGCGTCGTCGGCGCAGGCTTAATCACTAGAGTGTTTCCCGCGATCAGTGCTGGCGGCAATTTGAATGCCATCAAGAGCAAAGGGAAGTTCCATGGCACGATCGCGCCGATAACCCCAAGCGGGTTCCGGTGAACTTCAACGCGTCGAGCGTCGCTGTCTTCAAGCACCTCCACGGGCAGATCCAAGGAAGTGAAGTAACGACAAAATGCCGCCATTCCATAGACTTCTACCGTGGCGTCTTCCAAGGGCTTGCCTTGTTCCTTGGTCAGCAATTGCACCAGCTCTGTGGCATTGGCTTCAATCACATCCGCAATTTTCAGAACAAGAGCTTTGCGCTCGTCAACACTTGTCTTCGACCACACAGGGAAGGCCGCCTTTGCTGCAGCGACTGCCGCGTTGAGCTGGCTTTCAGACGCCCGAGGGCAGTCTGCAATTTTTTCTTCGGTGGCTGGATTAAGAACATCCATCGACAGATCGCCGTCTACCATCTCGCCATTGATCAGTAATTTGTACGCACCCATATTCACTTCCTCTCGTTATAAAAGCTTGGTGTTAAATCTGTTTCCCACGGTCTGATCCTAGGGAATTTTCCCGTCTGTTCCTATCACTAATTGTGCTGCGATCTAGCGCAGTGTAGATCGGACAAAACCATCCCGGTTGGGCATCTCCACACCCACCAGCGTCTCTGCCGACAGTTCAGCATCCAAGGCCAACAGGCCATTGAGATGTAAAACGTAGGCTGTTACCGCATAGACCTGCGGGTCACTCAGGGTTTTCTCGTTGCCGTAGGGCATGGCACGCTTGACGTAGTCGAACAGGGTCGTGGCGTAGGGCCAATAACTGCCAACGGTTTTCAACGCAGAAGACGTCGTTAGCGTACCCGCACCACCCACAAGTGCATTCCCCCGCAGCTGCCCGTCAGCGCCATGACAGGCCGCGCACTGGGTAAGGTATATCATTCT